>JAPPBT010000101.1 GCA_026702745.1 Gemmatimonadota bacterium | reverse complement strand
CGTTCCGCACGGCCCGCGGCCGAGGTCCCGCGGGCCAGGTCGGTCCCGAGCCGGAAGGCGCCTGTATTCACCAGCAGGGTCTCGGATGGAAGAGCAGCCACGGAAGCGGAAAGGCCGGTGATACGATCACCAGCGGCCTGGAAGGCGCCTGGACCAGCAACCCGGTGAAGTGGGACAACGAGTTCGTCGAGAACCTCTACGGCCACGATTGGGAACTGACGAAGAGTCCCGCGGGCAAATCGCAGTTTACGCCCAGTAACGCCGCCGAGGTGGCCAACGTGCCGGACGCGCACGATCCTTCGAAGAAGCATGCTCCCATGATGCTCACCACGGACCTTTCTCTGAAGGCGGACCCCGAATACGCGGCGATCACCCAGCGCTTTCTCGAGCGTCCGGCGGACCTGGAAGACGCCTTCGCCAGGGCGTGGTTCAAGCTGCTTCACCGCGACATGGGTCCCCGCAGCCGGTACATCGGCCCGCTGGTTCCCGCTGAGGCGCTGCTCTGGCAGGACCCCGTCCCGGAGGTCGATCACGCGTTGATCGACGAGCAGGACATCGCCGCCCTGAAAGAGCAGGTCCTAGCCTCCGGCCTGTCCGTTTCCAGGCTGGTCTCGACCGCCTGGGCGGCGGCGTCATCCTACCGCGGCACGGACAAGCGCGGGGGCGCGAACGGCGCGCGCATCCGCCTCGCCCCGCAGAAGGACTGGGAAGTGAACGATCCGGCCGCCCTCGGCGAGGTATTGCCGAAACTCGAGCAGATCCAGGCGGAGTTCAACAGCGCCCAGTCCGATGGCAAGCGGGTTTCCCTGGCCGACCTGATCGTCCTGGCCGGATGCGCAGGCGTCGAGCAGGCTGCCCGGGACGCCGGTCATGGTGTGCAGGTACCTTTCATGCCGGGACGCACCGATGCGACCGACGAATGGACCGACGCGGAGTCCTTCGCCGTGCTCGAACCCACCGCGGACGGGTTCCGAAACTACCTCCAGGCCGGCCAGGACGGCAAGCCGGAAGACCTGCTGGTGGAACGGTCGTACATGCTGAACCTCACCGCGCCCGAGATGACCGCGCTCGTCGGGGGCCTGCGAGCCCTGGACGCGAACACCGGGCAGTCGAAGCACGGCGTGCTCACCGACTGGCCGGGGACGCTGACCAACGACTACTTCGTGAACCTCCTCGACATGGATATCGCGTGGAGCGCTTCGTCCGAAGGGGATGACGTGTACGAGGGACGCGACGGTCAGACCGGCGAGGTGAAGTGGACCGCCACCCGGGTGGACCTGGTCTTCGGTTCGAACTCCGAGCTTCGGGCCTACGCGGAGGTCTATGGCAGCGATGACGGGCGGGATAAGTTCGTGAACGACTTCGTGGCGGCCTGGACCAGGGTGATGAACCTGGACCGGTTCGACCTGGCGTAGGCCTGGCGTGTGCAGGACGTGGAGTCGCGCAGCATGCCCGGCGCAGGCCGCGGTTCAGTAGCCCAGCACGCGGTAGTCGCCGTCCAGGATCAGGCGCGCCGACACGTACATGCCCAGCAACCCGAAGAGCACCCAGGGTGCGTTCAGGGCGCCGACATAGCCAAGCAATTCGGAACGGGTGATGAGACGGTGCCGCCCGGCCATGAAGAAGCTGACTCCGTAGACCGACGTGGCGTAGGCCCACTGCCAGGAGAGTACCAGCCCGAGCATGCCGGCCAGGACAGCCGGCATGATGTTCAAGGTCAGGGCCGCGTAGAGGATCAGGGTTGGAATCGGTGTAAAGTATCCGTTCGCGACATCGACGTTGAATCCCCATGTGCGGCGGTCCGAGAACGACCCGTCGATCTGGGAGTACGTGGCCCAGACGTCCGCCCAGACCGTCGGGGACAGGATCCGTCTCAGCGGCACCCTGGTCAGTAAGAATTCGACCGCCGGTGTGCGGCCTGTTTCGCGATGCCGGGTGCGCCAGTATTCGGTGCGTTCCTCGATATAGTCCCGTTTGAGGAACAGGCAGATCTCCCAGTAGCAGATCACCAGATTGGTCGAAAAAAACAGGCTCAGCTGGCCGTGTATGGCGTTGAAATCACCGAAGACGTAGTAACGCGTTCCGATACCGAGCATCGCCAGAAGCACGATCGCCATTGCGGCGAACAGTCCAGGTGCCATTCCTAGCTCCTATGTCGCGCGCCCTACCGTCGATGCGCGCCCTGCCGTTGATGCGCGCTCTTCCTTGAATCCAAGGTAACCCTGCGGATCGAATTTGTACAAGTTTCTTGGTACGGTATTGCTTCTATACGCTGGCTTGACTTTGGGAGACTCTCCATGCTGATCGTCGATTCCCACCTGGACATCGCGTACAACGCCCTCGAATGGGACCGGGATCTCTTCCAGCCCATCTCCAAAATCCGCGAGGCCGAAGCCGGCATGGCGCAGAAGGGCCGCGGCCTCGGCGTGGTGAATTTCGAGGAACTGCGGCGCGGAGGCATCGGGCTCATGTTCGTCACGGTGAACTGCCGGATCGCTTCCATGGGAAAGCGCTTTGCCGGTGTACGCACCCAGGACATCGCCTACGCCCGATGCATGGGCGAGCTGGCCTACTACCGCCTGATGGAAGCCAAAGGGGTCTTTCGCCAGGTACGCGACCGGACCGAACTCGACGCCCATCTGGCCGAGTGGGAAGCCGATCCCCTTACGACGCCGCTTGGGTTTGTCCTCAGCATGGAAGGGGCGGACGGCATCGTGGGTCCCGAACAGGTAGGCGAGTGGTGGGATGAAGGCCTGCGGGTGGTGAGTCTGTGCCACTACGGGGTCAGCTCCTATGCCCACGGGACCCAGGCGCCCGGCGGTCTGACGGCCAGGGGCCGCCCCATGCTCGAAGCCCTGGAGGCGGCCGGGATCATCCTGGACGTGAGCCACCTGGCCGAACAGGCCTTCTGGGAAGCGCTGGACATCTTCAACGGCCCCGTGCTGGCCACCCACAACTGCTGCAGGGCCCTGTGCGACCACGACCGCCAGCTCGACGACAAGCAGATCAAGGCCCTGGCCGAGCGCGGCGGCGTCATCGGTACGGCCATGGACATCTGGATGATATCCCCCCTGTGGGACCCGGTCGCCATGGACAATTCGGCCATCACCTTCGAAACCGTGGTCGATCACATCGACCATGTCTGCCAGCTGACAGGGAGCGCGCGCCACGCCGCCATCGGCACCGGCCTGGACGGAGGCTATGGTAAGGAACAGTGTCCCGCCGATATGGAGACCATCGCCGACCTGCGGAAGATCCCCGCCATCCTGGATAGACGCGGCTATTCGGAGGCCGACATTGCCGACATCATGCACGGCAACTGGGTCCGGACGCTGCGCAATGCGTGGGGTTGAATAACCGAAGGCCGGGCGTTTACCCCAGAGTTAACTTGAGGCCACTTTATGCCTGAAGCCCCCGTATTCCGTCGCCACACCATCTATGAAGGCGGTCCAGCCGAGCGCATGGACTGTGTCGTGGGGGACCTCGACGGAGACGGCGTGCAGGAATTCGTCATCGCCACCCGGAGTCCGGACGGACTGCACTGGTTCGGCCGCACCGATCAGGGGAAGTGGGCGCCGCACTTGATGGATGACACCTTTCCGAGCATCAGCGTCGGCACCGCACTCGTCGACCTCACCGGGAATGGGAAGCTCGACCTGATCTCCGGCACCAGCGATCGGGGCAACCACGTATTCTGGTGGGAATGCTCCGACGATCCCGCCCGGCGATGGATCCGGCGCGTGGTCTTCGAGCTTCCCCATTGCCGGATCCACGACCTGCTGGTTGCAGATATCGACGGCGACGGCCGGAACGAGTTGTACGTATGGAACCCCGATGCCGGTACGATCTTCTCGGTGCCGGTGCCCGATGATCCATACCAGTCTCCGTGGTCCGGTGTCCGCGAAGTAGCCACCGGCGTGAGCGAACAGGACTTCGCGGCCGCCGACGTGGACGGAGACGGCCGGCTGGAACTCATCGCCGGGACTTCGTGGTACCGGCTCCTGCCGAACGGAGAATGGGAACGGCACGTCTACGCCGAAGGATATGACGGCGTGCGGGTTCGCGCGGCTGATTTCGACGGGGACGGGCGAGTCGAAATCGCTGTGTGCGAGGTGGCCCTCGACATCGGGCAGACGTACGGCCGGCTAGCGCTGTTCAGGCCGGGTGCGGATGTCGAGCGGCCGTGGGAAGCCGAGGTGCTGAATGACCGGCTCCTCGATGCGCACACTTTGCAGGTGGCCGACTTCGATGGCGACGGGCGGCCCGACATCTACGTGGGTGAGATGGGCAGGGGGGACTGGACGAAGCCGCATCCACCGCGGCAACTGCTCTATCTTAGCCGGGACGGCCGCATGGAGCAGCACGTCATCGATATCGGGATAGGTACGCACGAAGCCCAGGTCATCGAACTGGACGGCAAGGTCGGCATCATCAGCAAACCCTACCGATGGCTCCAGGACACCGCGCCGCGGCCGCAGTTAGTGGATAATCTGTATTTGTACATGCCGGAGTGAGGCGTGGCTGGCATAGCGTCGAGGCAGTACCCATGACCCATGTACGACACGACCAGCCAACCTGGGCGGGACGCGTTCCGCGCCACAAGATCGCCGAGTTATACAAGAAAGAAGCCCTCGGGATCTGTGAAGAAGTACTGATCGACGATGTGGGGATCGGTCTGCTTGTGAGAATAGAGCATATCTTCCGTGCCAGGAAAGCGAACAGCGGCCTCGCGAGTTGTCCGCTCTGCCAGCGCGAGATCCCACACGACTTCGACCCTGCGTTTCAGCTTCGTTGCGAATCCTGCAACTGGGAACTGACTTGGACGACGTACCAGAAGTCGTTTCAGGGCAAATACCTGATAGCGTCCGGCATGACCGCCTTCCTGAAGGAATACGTGAAGAAGTACAAGGTTGCGAGATCACCACAGGAAAAACTGATCCTCATAGACACATTGATCCACCGGTATCACTGGGAACTCGAAGGCGGTCTGACCGGACCGGGAGCACGCGATCTCATCGGCGGGAAGCCCAGCGAAGTCATCGACTTTCTGAACCATCTTAGCTATGGAACCAGCAGCAGTCCGGAGATCCTTGCCACCCGCGAGGAATGGCTGGACAAGGTGCGGAAGAGTCGAGCCCAGTATGCTGAGGCGGTTAAGGAGCGTGAGCTGAAGGATGAGAAGAAAAGGCAAAAGGCGGAAGAAAAGAACAGGCGGAGGACCTTGAAAGCGAAAGCGCTGCGGGCTGGACGGGCCGGTCGGAGCAATGCGGAAGAGGTCCGAGATGGTACGTGACAACGACTGTGTCTTTTGCCGCATCATCAGCGGCGAACTGGATTCCGCGACCGTATATGAAGACGAATCTACCCTGGCGTTCATGAATCTTCGCCAGAGCAACGAAGGGCATGTCCTGGTTGTCCCAAGGAATCATGTCGAACAGATATACGATCTGGACGAGGATACGGCCTCATCGCTCGCCAGCACGGTCTGTAAAGTCGCCCGTGCGGTTCGTCGGGTATACAAGCCGGACGGATTGTCGATCTGGCAGTCCAATGGTCCCGCGGCATTTCAGGAAGTGCCGCATGTACACTGGCATATTTTCCCAAGATACAAGGACGATGGATATCTCGTGGTCTATCCCCGGAATCTCGCCGACCGAGCGCGTCGGGAATACTCGTTGCAGTCTCTGAAGGACATTTCGGTACCATTGATAGAAGCGCTTGAGACCGAAGTAGCGTAACAGAATCAACATCCAAAGGGAACCGTTTCGCGCGATTTCTGATCTGTTATAGATCAAAAGGCATTAGCACCACCGGTTAGATTCCTATGCCCTACGCTTGCCTGAACGAATACAGGATGTTCTACGAAGTTCGCGGGGAGGGCGAGGCAGCGGTATTCATACACGGCGGATTCCCTTCCATTGACATGCATCTACGCGCACCGTCGATTGGTGCGTGGACCTGGGAGACGGAATTCGCGGCGGCTTGCCGTTTTATCGCGTACGAGCGCCGGGGCTGCTGGCGGTCCGCCCGTACAGAGTCGGGGTATGACCTCGAGAACCAGGCTGAAGATCTGGTTGCATTGCTGAACCACCTCGAAGTAGACGCTGCGCACGTGATCGGTTCGTCCGCGGGCGGACCCATCGCATTGCTGTTTGCAGCCACTTACCCGGAAAGAACCAGGACCCTCGTGCTGGCTGGGACCGGAGCGAATCTCTGGCCGGACGAAGACCCGGTAACTCGTATCGTCAAAGAGCAATTGGAATTCTCGAAAAACAGGGCGCGGAAGCAGTCTGGGACAACCGGCCGCCAGGCGTCGAGCTTTCGTTGGACGTACTGTGGGAGCGGGAAGAGATGAAGGAGCGGGGCGTCCTGCCGGAATACGAGGAACGTATTGCGAGGTCCGTGAAGCAGTGCACCCGGAAGGACCTCGCGCACTGGTATGCAACGCAGCTTCGGGCGATCTCAACCTATCTAGACCGGTACCTGACGGAAACCTGTGCCCAGATATCTGTTCCGACACGCGTGGTCCACGGTGCCAATGACCGTGAGGTGCCTGTAGCATGGGGAAGGGATCTCGCGTCGAAGATCCGCGGAGCCGAATTCATCATGTACCCGGATGAATCTCACGGCGTTGTCCACCGGTGCAGTGCAGTTCGGAAGGAACTCATCGCGTTTTTCCTACAGAACAGGAACTCCTCATGAAGGTCACCGAGATCGAGGCACACGAGATCACCCTCGAATACGAGGACTGGATCGCTTACCAGCTCAATCATTTCTACGGACCGGCGAAGCGGACGGTCTACGTCGTGCATACCGACGACGGGCTCACCGGTTTGGGCGAAGGGCATGCCGCGGAGCCGGAGGAAGTGGTCGACCGTTACATAGGGACGAACCCCTTCGAATGGATCGGTGACGAGACCTCCCTGGCGCTGGGCACGGCGATGTACGACCTGATGGGCAAGGCCGCGGGCGTGCCGGTCTACAAGCTGTTCGGACAGAAGGTCCGTTCCTGGGTGCCGGTGGGAAGCTGGACCGTGTCTACACACCCGGACCGCATGGCCGAAGCGGTGCGCGAGTATTCGTCCCGCGGCTACACCTGGATGAAGTACCATCTCTCGCCCTTCGAGAACGTCATGGACCAGACCGAGGCGATGCAGGCCGTGGCACCGGAGGGGTTCAGGATCCACTACGATTTCACCATGCACGGCACCGACGACCACATGCCCGAACTCCTGGACAAGCTGGAGCGGTTCCCGGTGGCCGGCTGCTTCGAAGACCCCCTGCCTCCGGGAGACATCCAGGGCTACATCGAACTGCGCAAGCGCACCCGGTTGCCGGTCGTCCTGCATCATTTCCCCATGGGGGCGACCTACGAAGTCCTGATGAAACCCGCGGACGCGTACATGCTGGGGCATCAGCCGATCGGCGAGGCGGCGCGGCGGGCGGGCCTGTTCGCCGCGGACGACAGTCCCTTCATGCTTCAGAACGTGGGCGGGAACATCACCCGGGCCATGATCGCACACATGATGGCGGCCTTCCCTTCGGCGAACTTCCACTTCATCAGCGCGACGGAGACCTGGAAGACCGATGTGGCCGCGGAACGGCTCGAGCCCGTCAACGGATTCGTGCGGGTTCCGGAGACGCCCGGGCTCGGGGTCACGCTGGACCGCGAGGAACTGGAGCGACTCAAGCGACTCGAACTGGCGCGCCAGGACAGGTGGATCATCCGGTCGCAATTCGAGAACGGCGCGCGGATGTACAACATCGCCGACCCGGAGGATTCGATTTTCATGGTGCGGCCCGACCGGCGGCGCGGCATGGTCCCCATGAGCTACGACGCACCCATTGCCACCGAGTATTGGGATGATGACGGCACCGAGGAATACCAGGCAATGTTCGCCCGCATCGAGCGTGAAGGCGTCGTGCTCGAGAAGTGATAGGGCCGCTCAGGGAATTTGGTCGATTGCGGACCTGGGTCGCTTGCGAATCTGGGTCCCTTGCAGGCTTGGGCACTGTACAATTGTACAATATCCTGACGGAAATTTTGTCTACTTGAGATCGGAAGGGCGAAGAAGCCGTTCGACCACCGGCGAGGAAGCCATGCGAAAACCGAAGCTGATTCACTATAACGATGCCCGTCACTACAGCATCTACCGCCACGAACCGCCGATGAGCCTGCACCAGTGGCGGCAACCCGTGGACGAGATCCTGGGTACCGAAGTGGATACCCTGGTCTACGGCCTGGGTTCGGGAGAGACCTTTCTCCATGGCAGCCAGGCCGGCCTGAAGTGGGGAGAAGGCGTCGAAGAGCACAACATGAGCATGATGTGGTGGTGGGCGACGAAGAACCTGAATCTGGCGCTCGAGGCAGGTATCGATCCGCTCGCCGTCGCGGTGGAACGGGCGCACGAGAAGGGGCGGCGCATCCTGGGCAGCCTGCGGATGACCGAGCCCACTTCGCCGGACGACGACAACCCCTACATGCTGGGCCGTCTCAAGCGGGATCACCCGGAGATCATGATCGGCGAGAACCATCCCGATTATCCCCGGGCCGCCGGTTGTGCGGACTACACCCGCGAAGACGTGCGCTCGGAGCGGCTCGGTGTCATCGAGGAGGTATGCGGCCGGTACGGCATGGACGGGCTGGAGTTCGATCCCTACGTGGGCGTGTTCTTCAAACCGTCGGAGGCACGGGAGAAAGCGCCGGTGCTTACGGATTTCATGCGGGAGGTCAGACAGCTGCTCGATCGCCTCGGCAAGGCACGCGGAGCGTCGCTATGCCTGGCCGCAAGGGTGCGTGCTACGGAGGAAGCGAATCTCGCCCTGGGCATGGACGTGCGCACCTGGCTCGAGGACGGTCTCCTGGATATCGTGGTTCCCTGGACCGAGAGCTTCCTCTTCGACCAGGAGATGCCCGTCGATTGGGTGGTCGAAGCGGCCGCAGGATCAAAGACGCCGGTCTACCCCATGCTGGGTAGGTCGCCCTACGACGACCGGCACCATTTGCCGACCATTGAGATGTACCGGGCTGCGGCGGCCAACTACCGCACCAAGGGTGCCGACGGACTGTACCTGTCGGACCTGCCCTGGCCGCACACCGACCGCGAATACCAGGTCTTTCGCGAGATGGCCGATCCGGATATTCACCTCAGGAAGAAGAAGCACTATTTCCCGACACACCGGGAACCGGACGCGGAACCGCACGCCTCCGAGCGCAATCTCCCCGTGGATCTCGCAGAAGGGGTGCCCGCCCGGGTACCATTCCTGGTTGGAGATCGGCTGGCCGACGCCCGGAACGATGGCGAACTCAAAGGCGTGAAACTTGGCGTACGTATCGGGCACTGCTGTCCGGAGGACGAGATCTCGTTCCGGTTCAACGACGAGACGGTCACACCGTCGGATAGCACACACCATTACGGCGGCATCGTCTCCTACACGGCCGCAAGAAGCGGTCTTCCGGAACGCATCCTGACCCACTTCTGGTTCACTTTCGATCTGCCGGTCGATCTGGTTCGCGAAGGTAGAAACGAAGTCGAGGTCGTGCTGGATAAGCGATTCACCGGAATGGGCGGCGACCGCGTGCTGCACCAGGTCGAGTTGATCGTGGAGTACGTAGAGCCCCACGTGCCCGTGGGCGGGCAGATGTGACGGGTTGACGAGCGGAATCCTCGAGAATGGGGATTAGGTGCTTCACAGGAATCGGCCACCATGAGTAACCTCCCCGACTTCGACCAACTCTGGAACTACAACGATCCGGCGAAAACCGAGAAGACCTTCCGAGGGCTGCTGCCCGTCGCCGAGAGCGCTGGCAATCACGACTATCACGCCCAGCTTCTCACACAGATCGCGCGGACCCATAGCCTTCGACGGCAGTTCGTCGAAGCCCACGGTATCCTCGACAACGCTGAAACATTGATTGTTAATATTGACAACCCTTTAAACGACGTTACACAGACCACCCGTGTCCGTCTTCTCCTCGAACGCGGCCGCACCTTCAACTCAGCAGGAGACGTCGAAGCCGCACGGCCGCTCTTCAAAGAAGCCTGGGAACGGGCGCGACAGGCCGGCGAGGACTATCACGCCGTGGACGCGGCCCACATGCTAGGGATCTGCGAGCCGGCAGATGCATCCCTTATGTGGAATAACAGGGCGATGGAGGCCGCGGAAGCATCTGACGATCCGCGTGCAAGGGGCTGGCTCGGCGCCCTCTACAACAACACCGGGTGGACGTACCACGACGCGGGCGAGTACGAAATGGCACTGGAACTCTTCGAAAAGGGGCTTGCCTGGCGTACCGAGCGGGACAATCCTCAAGCGACGCGGATTGCGAAGTGGACCGTCGGCAGGGCGAAGCGTTCGCTCGGACGTATCGAAGAAGCGCTGGCCGTGCAGCAGTCCCTACTCGTGGAACACGAAGCGGACGGCACGTCGGACGGCTACGTCTTCGAGGAAATCGCCGAGTGCCTGTTGACGCTGGAAAGGCCGGATGAAGCACGGCCATACTTCGGCCGCGCCTACCAGGAACTGTCGGAAGACGGTTGGCTGACGGAAAACGAGTCCGAGCGCCTGGCACGACTCAAACGATTGGGCGATGCACAACCATGTTGACCACTGCGCAGAAATCCATATTTGATGAGCACGGCTGGGTTCGTGTACCACGTATGCTTCCGGAAACGGACGTCCATTCCGTGCTCGACCGCGTCTGGGACGACCTGGAGCAGAGGTGCAGGATTCCGCGCGATGATCCGGAGGCCTGGCCGGAGACGAAACCCAAGGGTTTCAACAGGCTGATGCGTTCCGGCGCCTTCGAACCAACCTGCGGCTCGGCCGTTCAAGCAGCTATAGACGAATTCCTCGAACCCGGCCACTGGGAGAAACCAAGCCCCTGGGGGGCGCTTCTGCTTACCTTCCCCGCTGCGGGCCCGTGGTTTCTGCCCAACCATTCCTGGCACATGGACCTGCAGATCGCCGTAGATCCTGCGTCAGAGACAAACCCAGGCGTACAGGTTTTCGCCATATTGGAACCGCTGGCCGCTCGCGGCGGCGCGACGATTGCCCTCGCCGGTTCTCACCGGCTCGTCCGCCACCTCGCCCGGCAACCGGAGCTGATAGGCGAGGGCCGGTCCAAAGACATCACCAATGCGGTCAAGCGGGCGGCGCCGAATCTGCGGGATCTGTGGTCCCGCGACCTGGGCGGCGTCCGCGATTCGGGTGTAAACCGCGAAGACCGATACCTTGCGAATCCCGTCGATGTGTCCGGCATTCCCGTGCAGGCCGTCGAATTCACCGGCGATCCCGGTGACGTGATCTTCATGCATCCCTGGATCATCCATACCGCATCTTCCAACCGCGGCGACCGGCCGAGAATCGTTATAACGGAGCGGGTCCGCAGACAGGACGGACGGGACGGACATAACGTACCGGCCGGACAGGACAAACAGAACGATGACGATCGCAACACCATCAGATCGGAAGAGACATAAGTGTTCCAGAACTACTTAAGCGTGGCCCTGCGCAACCTCCGCAGGCATCCCGCCTACTCGCTCATCAACATCGCCGGGCTCGCCATCGGCATGGCCACCTGCATCCTGATCCTCCTGTATATCCAGGATGAACTCGGCTACGACCGGCATCATCCCCATGCGGATCGAGTCTACCGGATCGTCGACGATATCGAGAGTGGGGGCCAGATCGTACAGACGGCCGGTACGCCCACCGGATGGGGACCCGCCCTCAGGCGCGACTTCCCCGAGATCGAGCTCCTCGTCCGCATTCGAGGCACGGAAACCGCGTGGCTGGTGGATCTCGGGAACACCATCTACTACGAGCGCAAGGTCATCTGGGCGGAACCGGAACTGTTTGAGATGTTCAGCATGCCCCTGGTCCTGGGCGACCCGGCCACCGCGTTGTCCGAGCCATACTCGATGGTGATTTCGGAGGATCTGGCGTTCAAGTACTTCGGCGTCGAAGATCCCATCGGCAAGGCCGTCAATCTCGACAATCGCTGGGACTTCATGGTGACGGGCGTCATGAAGAACGTCCCGACCAACGCCCATTTGCGGCCGGACATGCTGGTTTCCTATTCCACGATGAATGTGATCCGGTCCTGGGACCTGGACGACTGGGCGTATCACCGGAACCTGTACACCTACATCCGGCTCCGGGAGAACGTGTCCCCGCACGAATTCGAAGCGAAGCTGCCGGCCTTCCTTGAGCGCCACGCGGGCGACCAGTACCGGGAGGCGGGCATCAGCCTGCGGCCGTCCCTCCAGCCCCTCGTGGACATCCATCTCTATTCGAACCGGGAGAGCGAGCACGAACCCAACGGCGATATCCGTTACGTGGCCCTCTTCATGGTCATCGCGTTCCTGATCCTGATCATCGCATGCATAAATTTCATCAACCTGGCCACGGCCCGTTCCGAAATGCGCGCCAGGGAGGTGGGCGTGAGAAAGATCCTGGGAGCGAACCGTATCCAGTTGATCCGGCAGTTCCTGGGAGAGTCGGTCCTCATGGCGGGCCTCGCCGCGGTCGTGGCCGTCATCCTGGTTCAACTCGTCCTGCCTGCCGTAAACGAGATCGCCGGGAAGCAGCTCGCGTTGCCGCTGACCGACTGGAGGGTGCTGGCCGTGCTGGTCCTCGGCACGACCGCGATCGGACTGGCCGCCGGCAGCTATCCGGCAGCATACCTGTCCGGTTTCCTGCCAGCCGTGGTCATGAAAGGCAGCCCGGAGTCGGGCAAGAAGGGTCTGGGGATGCGGCAGGTGCTGGTCGTGGTCCAATTCTCCATGTCCATCTTCCTGCTGGTCAGCACAGCCATCATCTACGATCAACTCGAGTACATCCAGACCAAGCGTTTGGGTTTCGACAAGGAACACGTAATGGTCGTCCCCATTACGGGTTCGCCGCAGCAGGTGAACACGCCTGTACTTAGACGGCGCCTGTCGGAACTGCCTGGCGTGGTGGGGATTTCCACGACCACCGGCGTGCCGGGCATGCGGATTTTGCCGATCCTGGAGGTGCGGCCCGAAGGCATGCGGCCGGAGGATCACCTGATGATGGCCACGCTGCACGCGGACGAGCATTTCATCGATGTCATGGGCATCGAGGTGCTCGCCGGGCGGAACTTCTCATCGGACTGGAGCACGGATACGACCAGCGCGTACCTGCTGAACGAGACGGCCGTCCGCAGCCTGGGATGGGGTTCGCCCCTCGATGCGATCGGCCGGCAGTTCGAGCGGCTCTCCTGGGAAAGGGCGCCGGGCCGGGTGATCGGCGTGGTGGAGGATTTCCACCTGCGCACGATACACGAAGAGATCGAACCCGCCGTAATCACGACCAGCCCCTATCACACTTTCATCCTGATTCGGATCGTACCCGGGGGGATCTCGGAAACCGTCGGACGCATCGAGGAAGTGTGGAACGACGTGGATTCCCGGTACCCGCTCGAATATACCTTCCTGGACGAGGATTTCGACGCGCTGTACCGGACCGACCGGCAACTCGGCGAGATCTTCGCCGTCTTCGCCTTTCTCGCGATCTTCGTGGCCTGCCTGGGCCTCCTGGGCCTGGCTTCGTTCTCGATCCAGCAGCGCACGCGCGAGATCGGGATCCGCAAGGTCGTCGGCTCGTCGGTTTCCGCCATCGTGATCCTGCTTTCGAAGGACTTCATGAAGTACGTCCTCTGGGCCAACGTGATCGCCTGGCCGCTGGCCTACCTCGTCATGAGCAACTGGCTGCAGAACTACGCCTACAATGCGGAAATCCAATATGGATGGTTCGTGGCGGGCGGCATGCTCGCGCTGGTCATCGCCTGGCTGACCATAGGGGCGCATGCGGTCGCGGCGTCGCGTCGGAATCCGGTCAATGCGCTGAGGCAGGGGTGATTGAGCCGGAGATCGATTAAGGAATGCCCGAGTACCAGTACGCGAAGTTGATCATCCTGTCCATCCAGTATCCGAACATGTAGTGCGTCCGCTCTTTATACTCAGCAATTCCTTTCCGTCAACCGCGCACTCGACCAGAGGTACCTGTGATAGTTCATTATCTCAGCGTTGCCCTGCGTAATCTGATCCGGCAGCCAGGATACAGCAGCATCAACATCCTCGGACTGGCGATCGGCATCACGTGCTGCATGCTGATTTTATTGTATATCCAGCACGAACTGAGCTACGACCGTTTCCATGAGAAAGCCGATCGGATCTACCGCGTGGTAAACGGCAACTTCGCACGCACACCGCCCGCGTTGGGACCGGCGCTCAAAGACCAGTTCCCGGAGGTAGAGGAATATGTGCGGATGCGGGGCACAACGAATATCTGGATGATGTCCTATGGGGATAACGCGTACCTGGAAAGCGATGTCTATACGGTAGGCAAAGACTTCTTCAACATCTTTACCTTGCCGCTTACTCAGGGCGGTCCGGAAACCGCGCTGGACGACTACGCGTATCCTGAACGAACGATCGTCATCAGCGAACCCATGGCGGCCAAGCTCTTCGGCGATGAGAATCCCATAGACAAGTTTATCCGCGCAGATGACACATACGACTTCCGTGTGACGGGCGTTATGGAAGCGATTCCGTCCAATTCCCACTTCACCGCCGATTATCTGGTCAGCGAGAATCTCAATGTCGAAAACCGTCGTGAGCAGTATGCAACGGCCTGGTTTGGTGCGCAGCATTACACGTACATTCTGCTGGCGGAAGGAACAGCTTCTGGAGAATTGGAGGCCAAGATCGCCAGGTGGGTAGATACCTATGAGCCTCTTCAGCCGCTCGCGGCGCGTAACGTGCCCTTCAGTCCCCGGCTGCAGCCTGTGACCGACATCCATCTGCGGTCGCAGCTGGAACGGGATATGACCGGTCATAGCGATATCGGTTATATCTACGTTTTCACGGCTGTGGCTTTTTTTATCGTGCTCATCGCCTGTATAAACTTCATGAATCTGGCCACGGCGCAGTCCGCCGCCCGATCCAAAGAAGTGGCCATTCGGAAAACCGCCGGCGCCCAGCGAAGCGCGTTGGTGATACAGTTTATGGGCGAGGCCATGATTTCGGCCGGCCTGGCCTTTATGGTGGCTCTGGGGCTCTTTACGGCCATCCTGCCCTGGTTCAACACGCTGGCGGGAGCAGGAATACAGATCAGTTACCTGGAATACCCGGAGACGTTGCTATGGCTGTTGGGCATCGCGGTCTTTACAGGTCTGTTGTCCGGTAGTTATCCGGCACTGTTTGTCTCCGGATTTCACCCGATCCGGATCCTCAAGGATGAAATGACGGGCGGCATGACCGGTTCCATGCTGCGAAAAGGTCTTGTGGTGGTGCAGTTTACGCTGTCGATTCTGCTGATCGTCAGCACCGCGATGGTGTATCAGCAGCTGGATTACATGCAAAGTAGATACCTGGGATTTGATAGGGACCAGGTCGTCGTTATTCCGCTCGTCACTGGAGTGGATCGGAATTTCGAGGCCTTCAAGACACGACTTTCTCAGCGTCCTCAGATTCAGGGTATTACTCGATCTGTTTTGATGCCGGGACGTATGGCCAGTTCCGCTATGATTCCTTCCTTTCCGACCCGTCTGGCGGATCAACCGGAAGAAGACCTGATCGGGATTCCCGCTTTATTTGTATCTACCGGTTTCGTAGAGACCCTTGGCCTTGATTTGCTGGCCGGACGCCCGTTTTCCAGTGCGCTCAACGATGATTCGAATAACGCGGTGATCCTGAACCGGTCTGCGATTGAACGATTGGGCCAGGCCGCGCCGGAGGAAATCGTTAAACAGCAGGTACGATACAGAGGAGGCCGGCCCGTCAGGATCATCGGCGTCGTCGAGGATTTCCATATGCAAAGCCTTCATGACGCGGCGGGTCCCATGCAGTTGAGGCTCCTGAGCCGAGGCGGCGGTCAGGCGGCGATACGTCTGCAGGCGCAGAATATACCCGAAGGAATCCGTGCGATCGAAGAGACATGGGCTTCGGTATTTCCCCATTACCCCCTGGCCTATTCGTTTTTGGATGAAGATTTCGAGCGACTGTACCAGTCGGAGCAACGCACCGCAAATCTGTTGGGCGCTTTCAGTTTCCTGGCCATCTTTATTGCCTGTCTGGGCCTGTTCGGCCTGACTTCATTCGCCATCCGGCAGCGAGTCAGGGAGGTCGGAATCCACAAGGTCATGGGGGCTTCGGTGGCTCGCATCGTATACATGCTTTCGAAGGACTTTCTCAAACTGGTAGCAGTTGCCGTACCGATCGCCTGGGTCCTGGCCTACTGGGCCATGAGCAACTGGTTGCAGAACTTCGCCTACCGGGTCGACATCGGCCCGGGGTGGTTCCTGATCGCCGGCCTTCTGGCGCTGGTCATCGCCCTGGTTACGGTCAGTGCAAAAGCAGTCACCGCCTCGATGGTGAATCCTGTGGAGACCCTGCGGTCTGAATAGGGTCGGCGAACCGTAACGTACTGACACTTCAATCATGTAATGCACATATGATCCGCAACTACCTCACGGTCACCCTGCGCAACCTCCTCAGGCAACCCGTCTATTCCCTCATCAATATCGTCGGACTCGCTATCGGCATGGCGGCATGCATGCTGATCGTGATGTACGTCCAGGACGAGCTCAGCTACGACCGCTATCACCCTGACGCGGATCGGATTTACCGGATCGTGGACGATATAGAAAGCGGCGGGCAGACCATCCAGACGGCGGGATCGCCCTTGAGCTGGGCGCCGGCGCTGATGCGGGACTATCCCGAGGTCGAGCGGTTCGTTCGAATGCGGGGTACGGCCTCTTCCTGGCTGTTTCATAGAGAAGAAATGCAATTCTATGAGAAAAAGGTCATCTGGGTGGAAGACGGCCTGTTCGACCTGTTCGACATCCCCCTGGTCGCCGGAGATCCGAATACCGCGCTGGAAGAGCCCTTTACGATCGTCATCTCGGAAACGATGGCGGCCAAGTACTTCGGCGGTGAAGAGGCCATGGGGCAGATTCTGGGCGTGGATAACACCTACGATTTCAAGGTCACCGGAATCATGCGGGACCTGCCCGTCAATACCCATATGCGGGCGGACATGTTTACCTCCTATTCCTCCCTGGCCACCATAGGCAGTTACTACCGGGAAAACTGGGAGGTTCATGACAACTTCTACACGTACATCCGATTGCGTGAAAACACGGACCCGGCCGACCTCGAAGCGCAGTTTCCGGACTTCCTTGAACGATACGCCGGGGACAAATACCGCGAAACGGGCGTCGTGCTGAGCCCGTCGCTGCAACCGCTCGCCGACATCCACCTGCATTCGCACCGGGAAAGCGAACTCGAGCCCAACGGCGACATCCGCTTCGTGGTCCTCTACACGCTCATCGCGTTCCTGATTCCGCTGATCGCGTGCATCAATTTCGTCAACCTGGCTACGGCCCGGTCGGCCATGCGCGCCCGGGAAGTAGGCGTCCGGAAAGTAATGGGCGCCAACCGGACCCAGTTGCTGGGGCAGTTCCTGAGAGAGGCCGTCGTCATGGCGGCACTCGCCATGGCGACTTCGGTGATCCTGGTGCAGCTCGCCCTGCCCGCGTTGAATGCGATCGCCGGGAAGCAGCTGATCTTCCCGCTCTCGAACGGACTGGTATTGACCGCGCTCACATTCGGTACGATCATTATGGGATTGGCCGCCGGAAGTTATCCGGCGATCTACCTCTCCGGATTTGTGCCCACCGATGTACTAAAGGGCAATCTGGATTCGAGCCGGCGGGGACTGAATCTGCGGAAGATCCTGGTCGTTATACAGTTCGCCATGTCCATCTTCCTGCTGGTCAGCACGGCGATCATCTACGATCAGCTCGAATATATTAGTACCAAGCGGCTTGGTTTCAACAAGGAACAGGTGATGGTGCTTCCCATCACGGGATCCACGCAGCGTCGGAATACGCCCGTACTAAAAGAACGACTGTCCCAATTGCCCGGTGTACGGGGCGTGGCCACGGCAAGCGGTGTACCGGGAATGCGGGTGATCCCGATCATGGCGGTCCGGCCCGATGGCATGGCGCCGGAAGACCACCTCATGATGGCCACGCTGCAGGTGGACGAGTCCTTCCTGGATGTCCTGGAGATCAATCTGGCAGCCGGGCGGAACTTCTCGACGGACTGGGGGACGGACTCGACCACGGGCTTCCTGCTCAACGAGACGGCCGTTCGTTACCTTGGTTGGGGCACTCCGCCGGAAGCCATAGGCAAACCGTTCGCGTGGCTGCCCTTCGGCGGGAAGAAAGGAAATGTCATCGGCGTGGTAGAAGATTTCCATCTCCGTACCATTCACGAGGAGATCGAACCGATCGTTATTCTAACGAGTTCCTATCACATTTTCGTGCTCGTCCGGCTCGAACCCGGTCGGATTCCCGAGACCATTTCACGTATCGGGGAGGCATGGCGAAACGTCGATGCGGGCTTTCCCCTGGAATACACCTTCCTGGACGAGGATTTCGACCGGCTGTACCAGGATGACCGGCGGCTCGGCGAGGTCTTCGCGATCTTCGCGGTACTGGGCGTATTGGTGGCCTGTCTCGGACTCCTCGGACTGGCTTCCTATTCGATTCAGCAGCGCACCCGGGAAATCGGGATCCGCAAGGTGCTCGGTTCATCGGTCTCCACCATCGTCGTACTGCTGTCGAAGGACTTCATGAAACACGTCCTGCTGGGCAACCTGATCGCCTGGCCGCTGGCCTACGTCGTCATGACGCGCTGGCTGCAGAACTACGCCTACGTCGCGGCTCTCGACTTTACATGGTTTCTGGCCGGGGGCGTCGTGGCCCTGGTCATCGCCTGGCTGACGATCGGGGCGCATGCGGTGGCCGCTTCGCGTCGGAACCCGGTGAACGCGTTGAGGCAGGGGTGACCGTGCCAGCGAGTTGGCGTTCGAGTCAATGAAGAACGACTGTGAGTAATCCCCAGTCAGGTAGTCCCACCATGTTCAGACACTATTTCATCATCGCGGTCCGGAATCTCACCAGGTACAAGAGCTATGCGCTGAACAACATCCTGGGACTGACCATTGGTTTCGCCTGCGCCATATCGATCCTCCTCTACGTTCAGAACGAGTCGAGTTACGACCTTTACCACGAGAACGCGGACCGGATCTACCGGATCGTCGAAGGAAGCGACGTCAAGACGCAGCCCCTGCTCGGTCCGGCGCTGAAGGAAGAATTCCCGGAAGTCGAACACTTTCTGCGCATACAGGGTACCGCCGGAATCTGGCTCATGGCCTACGAGGACAGGGTGTTCTATGAAACCGACGTGGCCTGGGCCGACGAGACCCTGTTCGACCTGTTCTCCTTTCCGCTGCTAAGGGGTAATCCCGATACCGCCCTGAGAGATCCCTTCTCGGTGGTCATAACCCGGTCGACCGCCCGGAAGATGTTCGGAGACGAAGACCCCATGGGAAAAGTGATCGTCGCGGATAATGGTTTCGCCGATCTGCGCGTCACCGGCGTCATGGAGGACATGCCGGACAACTCCCATTTCAAAATGGATTACTTCGTGTCCCTGTCTACAAGCCCGCACGTAGGCAATCCGAGGGCGCTGATCCGCTGGAGCGTGCGGTATTTCTACACTTATCTCCTGCTGACCGAAGGTCACGCGGGAGCGCTGCTCGAGGACAAGCTTCCCTCGTTCGTGGACAAGCATATGGGCAGCTATCTGGCGGAAACGGGAGGCCGCTTCGAACCGTATCTGCAGCGGGTTACCGACATCCACCTGCATTCTCACCTGGAAAACGAGTTGGGCATCAACGGAGACAGCACCTACGTCGCCATCCTGCTGGTCGTCGCGGGATTCGTTATCGTATTGACCTGCGTGAATTTCACCAACCTTTCGACCGCGCGCGCGATGGTGCGCGTCAGGGAAGTGGGGTTTCGCAAAGTGGCCGGCGCGCAGAGGTGGGAGCTGATCCAGCAGTCTATCGGAGAAACGATGCTGCAGGCTTTTTGCGCCTCGATGCTGGCGGTGATCATCGTATGGCTGGTCCTTCCCACGTTCAACGACCTGTCCGGCAAACAGCTCACGCTGCTGATGCTGGATGATCCCGCCTGGTTCGCTCCCTGGTTCGGGTTGACCGTACTCGTGGGCTTGCTTGCCGGCCTCTATCCCGCGGTATTCACATCGGCCATAAAACCGACCGGCATGCTGACTGGAAACCAGCCGGTCCATCGCCGGCAGGACTACCTGCGAAAGGGATTGGTCACGGTACAGTGCACGATCTCCGTCGCCCTGATCGTCGGGACCCTGGTGCTGTACCAGCAGCTGGATTACTTGCGAAACGTCAGACTGGGATTCGAGAAGGAGCAGGTAATGGTCATCCCCAGCGGCATTCGCGACATTGAAGAGAGCTTTCCCGTCTTGAAACAGGCGCTGTTGCAACATCCCGGTGTATTGAACGTGACGGATGCCAGTTCGATGCCCGGCGTCGCCGGCAGCCAGGGGTTTATCCGTTCGATGACCGCGGAAGTCTTTGAAGGCGCCGGTACCCATCGGATCGACCTGGGTTACATCGAAACCGGGTCGGATTTCGTCGAGACGCTGGGTATCGAGTTGCTTGCCGGCCGCAGCTTCCATACGGGCGAACAATCGAATTCGGACTTGGGCAAAGTGATTCTAAATGAAACGGCTACCAGGGCACTGGGATGGGTCACGCCGGAAGAAGCGATCGGCAGGCAGGTCATGCTGAATAACGAGTACAGAGTGGATGTGGTTGGCGTAATGAAAGACTTACACGTCAAATCGCTACATCAACCGATCCGGCCACTGGCGCTTCTCCATTATACCTACGGAACCACGTTTTTCGCAGTAAAGCTGAGCCCGGTTGATCTGGAAAACACGATAGACAACATCCGGGAAACCTGGGAATCGATACTCCCTGCGTTTCCTTTGCGGTATTCCTTCATTTCGGATGATTTTGACCGGATGTATCAAGCCGATCGCCACTTCGGACAGGTGTGCGGGATCTTCACCAGTATTGCCGCGTTCATTGCCCTTCAGGGCCTGGTCGGCCTCGCCTCGTTCGGCGTGGGGCAGCGCACCAAGGAAATCAGCATCCGAAAGGTCCTGGGCGCCTCGGTTTCCCAGGTCCTCGTCCTGCTGTCCAGGGAGTTCGTCGTGCTGATCGTCATCGCCAACGCCATAGGGTGGATGCTGGCGTACTACGGACTACGTTTCTGGCTGCAGCAATTTGCCTATCGAGTCGATATCAGCGCCGACACCTTTGTGTTGGTCGGTGCCCTCAGTCTTGTGGTGGTAATGGCCGTGCTCGGCTACCGCGTCATCAGGACGGTCACGTCGAACATGGCGGATGTGCTGCGGAACGGGTGATGGGGAAGGCGTCTGACAGATGAATGTAACCTTTCTCGGAACCGCGGCCGCGCCTTCGATGCCGATCCTCTTCTGCGCCTGCCGGGTCTGCACGGACGCCAGGAGGATTGGCGGCAAGAATCTCCGCAAGAGATCGTCGCTGTTGATCAACGATGATCTGATGGTGGACATCGGCCCCGTCATCGCCGCCGCGTCTTTCCAGCACCAAATCTCGCTCGCCGGCATCGGCATATGTCTTCAAACGCACCCCCATGCGGACCATCTGGACATTGAATTCATTCTCTCCAGACATGCCGAATACGGGACGACCGTATCCGGCGAATTGTTGCTTGGAGGTTCTGATGAGACACTGTACGCGATCGATGCACTGGTGCGTCAACAGAGTGCGTACGGAAGCCTTTTCGACCCTGAAACACAGGCTGCATTGAAGTTGAAAACCCTGTCTATTACGTCCTTTGAAGGATACCGTATAGGAGACTACCGCATCATCGGATATCCCGCCAATCACGGCAACGACCAGGGGTTTCTTCTTTATTCCATTGTGCGGGGAGATCATGCCGTGTTCTATGGAACCGACACATCGGTGCTGTCCGAAGCAGTCTGGGCACACCTTCAACAAGAACGCGTCCGGTATGACGTGGTCATGCTCGACCACACCTACGGGATCGGCTTCGAGTCCAGGCCGGCGGACCATCTCGCGGCGAAGGATGTCGCCGCCCACGCGGATCGATTCCGCGCATGCGGATTGCTCAAGGAGAACGGCGAGGTATACGCGACGCACCTGTCCCACGAGGGGATCATGGAGCATGACGCATTGGACGAATACGCCAGTGAGCGCGGTTACCGGGTGGCATATGACGGATTGAAGCTGCAGTTGAGCAGCTGAATCAGCAGCCTGAGTATACGAACGGACGCCCGCCAACGGACACCCACCCACGGACGCCAGACCATCATTCCAAAGATACCAATATGAAATGGGACTACTATCGTCCTCATATAGACCGGAGAGTACCCGGCAACAAAGTAGACCTGACTCCCCTGTGTAACGAATCGGAAGTCCGCAGGAACCTGGTACTCGATCTCGCCCGTCCATTCCGCGACGTCGACCTGGACAAGGTGGCGAGTCCGGAATCGCTGGGATTCATCCTGGGCAGCGCGGTTGCCCAGAGGCTGAACCGGGGCTTCATTCCTTTTCGTAAAGGGGGAGGACTTCCCGTCCATCGTCAGCACCGGTCGAAGATCTCTTTTGTAGACTACACGAACAGGAAGAAGACCCTGGAGGTGAACAAAGACCTGATTAGACCCGGTGAACGCATCCTGATCGTGGATGATGTGATCGACACCGGCGCCCAGGTAAAGGCCATGATCAAGTTGATCGAGCGCCTACAGGGAAAGGTAGTGGGTGTTTCGGTGCTGGTTGCGGATCGAAGCCGGAAGACGGAACATCTGATTAAGACACACAACGTGCACGCCATCCATATGCCCATTGTTCGTTGAAACCTGTGACTAATTGGGTGATTTCCAATTACCTTAACACCCGACTTTAGACTTTCTGAGCGAAACGATTTATGACCGCAGAGTCCGAAAATCAGCACGTTTACATCGGCGCTTACGCGCTGTGCCGCGACCCTTCGAACCGCCTGCTCCTGGTTCGCGCGACGACAGGTCTCGAGGACGGAGGCCTGTGGACGATGCCCGGCGGCGGAATCGAATGGGGAGAGCATCCGGATGCCGCGTTGCGCCGCGAGTTGGAGGAGGAGACGGGACTCGTAGACATCAAGGCGTACCACGTGGCCTCCGTGTATTCGCAGGCTTACGAAGGTCGGACGGACTGGCAGGGCGATCCGGTACATCACATCGGTATCGTCTACGAGGTTGAGCTTGCGACGTTCGACCTGAGACCCGAAAGGGAAGGATCGACCGATCACTGCGAGTGGCTGACCGAAAGCCGGGTACGGGAGCTGCCGCTAGGACCGTTAGCCGAGTTCGCGGTCAAGCTGGCATGGCCAAAACCATAACGACGGGTTATCTTGGATGATTGAATTACGCGGAAAGATTGTTGTGTTACGGACCATGGAACGTGCGCATTGCCGCACCCTGTGGGAGAACTATGAGCCCGTGGAACCTGTGCCAACTGAACCGGTCCGGCCGGGTCTTTCGGTCGAAGGTTCGGATAAATGGTTCGAGGAGATCCAGGATAAACAGGAAAAGAGTCAAATCTACCTGGGCATCTTTGATGATGAAGGAAACATCGTTGGCGACATACAACTGTCCGGAATCGACTGGAGGAATCGCACGGCGAACCTCGGAGCCGGCATTGCTCTTAAAAAAGACCGGGGCAAGGGGTACTGCACGGATGCCGCCCTGGTTATGTTACGGTACGGGTTCGAGCACCTGGACCTGTACAGGGTCTCGGCCGCGACTATGGCGAACAACGCAAGCGCCATCAGGGTGCTGGAGAAGGTCGGGTTTGTGCAGGAAGGACGGGAACGAGAGGCCGTGTACTGGTCCAATCAGCGCTGGGACAGGATTGTGTTCGGCATTTTGAAACCGGAATTCGAGGCCATTCAATCATGAAACCTGCTCCGATTAAAGAAACCATCTCTTTCGAGGATTTTGAGAAACTCGACATTCGCGCCGGTACGATCACCGCGGTCGATGAGGTGGCCGCATCGAACAAACTCGTGAAGCTGACAGTCGACTTCGGAGACCATACCCGGTCGATCCTTGCAGGAATCAAGCAGGAACGGTCGGACCCGAAGGAAATCGAAGGTAAGCAAGCCCTCTTCGTGGTGAATCTGGCCGAGAGGAAGATGGCCGGTGAAGTCTCCCAGGGCATGCTCTTCGACATAGGGTATGCGGACGAGATTAAACCATGCCTGTTGGTACCCGAATTACCTGTGCCGAACGGTGCAAGGGCGGGTTGAAGAAAACGAAGCATGAATGGAGGTAGCATGGCGTCCGAAACAGTATCCGACCGCATTGAGCGCGAGCATGCACGATACGGAGCCGCCACCCAGCAGGATTCAGGCGGTCCCCTGCCACAGCCCTTTCCCCGCGAGATCGGTCCCCGCGCCATGGAGTTCCTGGCCGAGGTCGTCGATTCCGGGCTGACCTGCGACATGGTGGGCCGGTTCGAGCGCGCCTTCGCCGAGGCCAACGGCGTCGCCCACTGCATCGCCACGCCGGGATGCACGCCGGCCCTGGCCGTGCTGGCGGCGGCTTTCGACTTCGAGCCGGGTGACGAGATCATCGTGAGCTCGGTCAGCGATTTCGGCACCGTGCAGGGGTTGATCAGCGCCGGTTACATCCCCGTGTTCGCCGACACCGCGCCCGGAACGATCAACGTGAGCGCCGAGACCATCGAGGCGTGCATCTCCGATCGAACAAGGGCGATCCTCGTCGTGCACCTGAGCGGCCTGATCTGCGACATGGACGCCATCAACGAAGTCTCCGCCCGCCACGGCCTGGTGGTCTACGAGGATGCCTGCCAGGCGGTCTTCGGCCGCTACAAGGGCCGCTATGCCGGCACCCTGGCGACGGCCGGTGGCTTTTCTTTCGATGCGGAGAAGACCATGGGTTCGGACGTGGGCGGCTGCATCCTCACCGACGACGATGCGCTGGCCGAGCGGGCGCGGTTTATCGGCCAGAGCCGGGCCGGGGAAATGGTCGAGCACTTCGGGCGTGTACACACGGTAAACGGATTCGCCCACCGCATGACCCAGTCCACCGCTGCGATCAGCCTGACCCAGCTGGAGATCATCCGGCCGCAGGTAGAGCAACGCGATCGCATGATCCGCCTGTTGAGCGCGCTTCTCGACGAGATTCCGGGCATAACGGCATTGCCGATCCCACCGGAGACCGAAGTATACTCCTGCTGGATGGCGGGATTCACCATCGACCCGGAACAATTCCGATGCGACGTGGAGGCGTTCGGCGCCCAGGTGGCGGCAGGCGGCATCCCGGGGGCGAGCCCGATGCGCTACTATCTGCTGCCGGTGGCCCTGCCCTTCCTGAACGAGGCGGCAAAGCACCGGCGTTTCCCCTATTCGCAGCCGCCGGCATCCCGCACATATCGCTATGATGCGGGAAGCTGTCCGAACGCCCACGGGATACTTGAGCGCTTCATCCGCTGGAGTTCGTTCTGCGACAAATACGAGCCCCGCCACTGCGAACAGGCGGCCGCGATCGTGCGCCGCGTTGCCGAGGAGAACCGGCGATGAGCGAACAGGACGGACCGGCGATGGATGAGCACGACGGAGATCACGCCGTGGTCAAAACGCTCCAACTCGACGCCCGCTACTACCGTTCTGTGCCGACGGACAGCGCGGGATACGAGGAAGTCACCCTTTCACTGCCCGTCGAAAAGACCGCCCTGATCGGCCTCCACTGCTGGAACATCGGCTGTCCCGACGGTCCGCCTACGGACGCTAACTATTGCGTGGGTATGGGCTGGCCCCAGCCGACGGTGGAGGCCGCCCGCATCATGGCCGAAGTCATCCGCCCGGCCATGGACCTGGCGCGTTCCATCGGGATGGCGGTCTGCCACGTCGAGACGGACTGGATGGACCGGAAGTACCCCCACATCGAGTCACGGCGGTCGGACGTGGCGGCATCCATACACCCGGTCAGGCAAGAGCTGTTCGAACGGGCGCACGGCGTCGACTACATGAAGCGCTCGCCCCTGGCGGAGATGCGGCGCGCCGAAATCGTATCTCCGGTCGGGGACGAGCCCCTCGTGTTCTACTCCGACGCGCTGGACGAATACCTGCGCGGACGCGGCATCGAAACGCTCATCTACATGGGGTTCGCGACCGACATGTGCCTGCTCGGCGCCGAGGGCGGCGCCCGGCACATGCTCGCGCGCGGATACCGCTGCATAGTGATCCGGGACGGGACCGTCGGCGTCGAGTCGCCGGACACCTTCCCGCAACGGCTCGCGACCAACTACGGGCTCCACATCTTCGAATGGACCCTCGGCCACGGTTGCACCTTCGCCCAGTTCAAGCAGGCTACAGAGAAAGTCCAGGATGATCGGTCCACCTGATGTGAGTCACGCGCCATGAGCCTGAGCATCTGTCCCTGGAAGTACGGCAAGCGCTGGGTTTACTCGATTACCTACGACGAGGCCCTGGCCGACCTGCATCGCTTCGCCATTCCCATGCACGAGGAGTACGGCATCCCCGGCCACGTCGAGGTCGTCGTCGGCCAGATGGGCGAGATCCGGAACATCGGAAGCTCCAGTTTCAACGGATATCGCCACATGAGCGCCGATGAGCTGAGCGACCTGCTCGCCCGCGGCTGGGGCGTGGGCAACCACTCGTGGAGCCATGAGATCATAACGCCCGAGACGGTGGACCGGGAGATCGGCGAAGCCAAACAGGTTCTTGAGGAAGCCCTCGGTGAGTCGATCATTCTGTACTGCTCACCCGGCGACAACACCAATATGGCCGACCACGTCCTCGAAGCCTGCCGACGGTACGGCTACCTGGGTGCCATGAGCCTGACGGACGCGCTCAACCTGCCGGATGACGAACTGTTCTGGATCAATCGAACTCCGCTGCACGACCACTACTATCCGCCCTTTTACAGCGCCTACGATCCATTCCGGAACATCCGCCAAGCCCAGGAAACTCAGGGATGGCTCATCGACTACTGTCACTGTCCGATGGAGACAGCCGTCCATCCCAACAAGGACTGCTCCGAAGCCCAGCTCAGGCAACGCCTTGAAACGGTCCTGGCCGAGGGAGGCGACGCGGTCTGGTGCGCGTTGCCCGAAGAAGCCCTCAGTTATCACCTGGTGCGAAGGCATGCCCGGATCGAGGCGGTGGGAGGTGGTGAGGTGGGTGATACAGACGGGGAGAAGAGCAGCGAAGCCACAGATTTCAAGAAAGATTCGCAAAGCTTCCGTATTGGGCTGTCGGAACTTCCCGACCAGATTCCGTACCGCAGTCTGACCATGAAAGTCGGTGTCCCGCCGGCCTGGTGCCGCGATCCTCGCGTCGTGGTGGACGGTGTGGAACTGGCCGCCGAGGTCGTACGACCCGGTGTGCTGCGTTTCACGGCGCAAGTGCGAGACGGGACAGTGGTCGAGGTGCGCGACCCACTGAGACTCTGAAAGGTTTCAATACGTTCACGCACGCACGGTCCCGCACAGTACATCCCGCCGAACTTCAACGAATCGACGAATATCGAAGGAGAGAAACCCGCCATGATTTCACGTCTGTTTATCACGCTCGTTATTACGCTGTGCTATATGCTGCTGATCGATCGCCACTGCAATGCCCAAACACCGGAGCGACAGGCTGAAAAGCGCCTGGCACTAACCAGCAATGGAGAGACCAGTGAGATGAGTTACCTCCTGTATCTGCCACCGGCATACGAAACGAACGAGGAGGAATGGCCGCTGCTCCTCTTCCTTCATGGAGCGGGCGAACGTGGTGACGACCTCGAACTGGTGAAGGTCCACGGTCCGCCGAAGATGATCGCACAAGGCGAGGACTTCCCCTTCGTAGTCATTTCGCCGCAGTGCCCCGATGGAGAGATATGGTCGATCGAATCGCTTTATGCGCTGATCAATGAGGTCGTCGAAACCCATCGCATCGATACGTCCCGGATCTACGTGACCGGTCTCAGCATGGGCGGGTACGGGTCCTGGGGCCTGGCCTACACCTATCCGGACCTGTTCGCCGCAGCCGTTCCCATCTGTGGAGGCGGGGAGCCTGAGAAAGCACCGCTGATGAAAGAGATTCCGACCTGGGTATTCCACGGCGCGAAAGATGAGGCCGTTCCGCTGCAACGATCGCAGGAGATGGTCGATGCGCTTGAGGAAGCAGGGGGCAATGTCCGGTTTACCGTGTACCCGGAAGCGGGACACGTCGGGGCATGGGTAAACGCTTACGGCGATCCCGAACTTTGGGAATGGTTGGTGAGCCAGCGGCGATCCAGATGAAGCCTACAAGTCCGGAGACCACTACTTAGGTCCCAGGCGCAGCCGCAGTATCCCACCACGGCCCTGCGAAACCTCAAATGAATACGCCCGGCCGCCCGCACTCAAGCGGAACCGGTCATCCTTCCGTGTAACCTGGGCCTTCGACGTACGCCCGCAGAATGCCAGGACCAGGACGTCGGCGGCTGCACCCGCCACCAGCCGCGTTGATGGCTCGGTAGCATCCGGGAGAAAGCTGACCAGACTGCCGGCTGCGAGCCCCGGAGGCGCATAGGGTACCTCCTCCTTCCGCATGGTCAGGCCGCTGCCAAATACTGAAATCAACTCCACCTCCCGCGATCCCGCACCAAGGCGGGCGCGGTCTCCCTCCAGGCCGAGCAGATCCACCGGGTTCAGCTTGTAAGCCAATTCGCCGCCACCGGTCTCAGGCCCCAGGCCGACGGCCGGGTCCACCGTGAGCCGACGCCGGCCCGGGCATCGAAGGTCGATCAGGGACAGATCGCAGTCCGCGGTTACTCCGGGCGTCTGAATCGAGCCGCCAAAGGCCAGGGCGGTATTGGGCCTGGCGTAGAACCTGCGCGGCTCCTTCCGCGAAGCGAGACCCTGCGAGTCCCGTCCCATCTCGCCGAAGACCGCCGGGTCGTCCAGGCGATTCGACTTGCCATCAAGGGCAATCTCCATCCACGGTTTCGCGCGGCGCCGGTTGAAGCCGTCCCAGGCGATCTGCGCTTCGTGCCAGGCTCCCACGCCTACCGTACCCGGAGCATACACGGTAACCAGGTTGCTGTTCTGGCTTTGCACGCTGAAACACAATCGTCCGTCCGTGTCCACAAAGAGCGCGAAGGTGTTGACGCCCGTCCCGAAATGCCCGCCTACACCGTTCCCTGCATTGAACAACACCCTTGGGCCGTTCGCACGCCCCCGCAACCGGAAGCGAAGACGCAGATGTCCTCCATTGGCGCGGAACCAGGGTTCTGCATCATATTGCAGGGCATCACCCCCACGCAACCGGACATACGAAACACCCTCTTTAACTACCCGCACGCCCCGTGGACGACGCCTCAGCGCCACGAGCATGATCGGATGATCTCCGCGAGAAATCCAGTATTCGTGCTCGGTCCTCCGGGAGGCGACGCGGAGCCGCTGCCAGTCCTTCGTGCGCTTCAGGCCGCCCAACCTGGCGACCGTCTCGTTCTGGCCGCCCACGCAAGGCAGACTGCCGCAGGTCACCGGCTGGGCCTCGAAGGCACTGATAGTCTGAAGCAGGGGACTGCTCGCCCACTGAACGTGCATGCTCATGAAGCTGGCAGCCAGGCCGCCGTCGTACCCGCTGACGCATAGCATGGCCGCATCGGGATCATGGCTGCTGCGCATCACGGCGAACCGGCCCGTATACATGTCGAAACGTCCCGCCAACGTCGTCACGCGCCGCGCCCTGGTCGGCCGAAATGCGGGATCGTAGTAGCAATAGACGTAGGGCCCGTAGGAAATCATGCACTCCGCGTTCGAACCCTTGACGCCCATTCCAAAACGATACAGGCGGCCCAGGCGGGGATCGGAAAGTGCCACGTCGCGCAGCCTTCCGTCTCCGGCCTCCTGGGCCAGCCTGAGGAGCACCGGCGAATTGACGTTGAGCTGGCCACCGAGCACGACATTGGCATTGGCAGGAAAGTAGAGCTGATCAGGTATCTTGCGCGCGGCAGTCCAGTGGGCGCGGAACCAGTTCAGCGGCAGACGCAGCCGGGCGGGTGCCTCGCCAAGCAGGTCGATGCCGGTTACATTGCGCAGCGCATCGGCGAAATGCAGCAGCCAGAGGTTCTCAAAGCCCCAGAAGGTGGGCCCGTCGATGGGCTCGCCACCGGGACCGCAGCCGTGGGGCAGGATGCCGTTCCGGAAGCGATCGATAACCGCCTGCAACCATTCCTCCGCACGGTGGTGATCACCCAGCAGGTGCACCGCGGCCACCCCGAAGTGCCCGTAGTCGACGACGGTGTGGTGCCCGCCCGCCGTATAGTGACGACGTTCGTCCACGTACGGCCACCAGCGATCCATCAGCCCCACGAGGCAATCGCGCACCTGGTACTTCTCAACTTCCGGTATTACCTCGCCCATCAGGTCGAGAGCAAGCGCGAAAGCGTGCATGTAGCGGTTGGCCGTGTAGAAGTGTTCCTCCACGCGGTCGCCGTGGTCCCAGTTCGCAGCCGCCCGCAGCCATGCGCGGGCCCGTCCGAGCCAGCGCGGATCCCCCGTAAGCCGCCAGGCGAAGGCGTAGTTCTCGATCAGCGCCGTGGCCTGCATGGCGGTGTAGAAAGTCAGGTAGAGCTGGTGGTTGGGGTGAGGGCTGTGCGCCCGACACGGAACCCGTCGCCAGGGACGCTGGCCTGCATACAGTTCACAGTCGGCCAGGAGTTTGGAGAGGATGCGACGACGGACCGGATCGGCCGGAGCCTCGAAACGGAAGCCAGGATCGTCGGCAGGCCTGTACAACCGCGGTCTTTCATGGCGGATTACGGGGATCGACGCCTGATGTGAAGTGTCGGTCATCGGATCGGTCGAGGGATCAGTCATCATCAAATTCCGGTATTCCAGGATTGCGATAGTAACTTATGTTGAGTAACTGAAATCAGGATGTATCTTGCATAAATAACACGTTCCAGCATAGCACTTAATCTTCCTTTACGCGAGACAGAAGTGCTCCAAAACTACCTCACCATCGCCGTTCGCAACCTCCTCAGGTACCCTGCCTACACGCTCATCAACATTGTGGGGCTCGCGATCGGGCTGTCAGCCTGCATGCTGATCCTGCTCTACGTCTGGGACGAGTTGAGTTACGATCGGTATCATCCCCATGCCGACCGGGTATACCGGATCGTCGATGACATAGAAAGCACCGGACAGACCGTGCGGACGGCGGGATCGCCCTCGGGTTGGGGACCCGCCCTGAAGCGTGATTTCCCCGAAATCGAACGCTTCGCCCGGGTGAGAGGCACGACATCGGCCTGGTTCATCATGCATGAAGAAAAACGTTTCTACGAGCAAAAGGTTATCTGGGCCGACGCGGCCCTGCTTGAAATGTTTTACATTCCCTTCGTCACCGGCGACCCCCGGACCGCGCTGACTGAACCGTATTCGATCGTGATATCGGAGGAAATGGCCTTCAAGTACTTTGGCGACGTTGATCCCATGGGGAAAGTCCTCAGGGGGGATAACCTGTGGGATTTCACGGTGACCGCCGTCATGCGGAACATCCCCGCCAATTCGCATCTGCGCCCGGACATGATCATATCCCTCCTGACACGAAATGCCCTGTATCCGAACAGCCTCGATGAATGGGAGATGCACGAGAATCAATATACCTACATCCTGCTGCATGAGAACGCCTCTCCGGATGACCTGGAAGCGCAACTGCCCGCTTTTTTAGAACGGAACAAGTCGGGCAGGTTCAGCGAATCGACCAAGGTACTGAGACCCTCGCTGCAACCGCTGTTGGACATCCACCTGCATTCGCACCGGGACAGCGAGCTCGAACCCAATGGTGATTTCCGCTACGTAGTACTCTTCCTGATCATCGCGCTGCTGATTCCGCTTATCGCGTGCATCAACTTCGTGAACCTGGCCACGGCGCGGTCGGCCATGCGCGCCAGGGAGGTGGGCGTGCGCAAAGTGATGGGGGCCAACCGGTTGCAGTTGCTGGGGCAATTCCTGGGAGAAGCCGTCGTTATGACGGAATCGCCATGATCGTCGCGATCGCGCTTGTGTACCTCTGCCTGCTCGGCGTGAATGCGCTGGCCGGAAAGCAACTGGACTTCGCGCTGACGAACGGATTGGTGCTGGGGGCACTCGTGGCGGGTACCCTCGTGATCGCAGTGGCCGCCGGCAGCTATCCCGCGGTATATCTCTCGAGCTTCCTGCCCACCGAAGTATTGAAAGGAAGTTTGAAGTCGGGAACACATGGGATGGGGCTCCGTCAGGTCTTGGTCGTGATCCAATTCGTCATGTCCATCTTTCTGCTGATCAGCACCGCTGTCATATACGATCAACTTGAGTACATACAAAACATGAGACTCGGTTTCAACAAAGAGCACGTGATGGTCGTTAAAATCACGGGACGTGAGCAACGGGAAAGCTCCCCGGTACTGAAACAGCGGCTGGCGCAGTTGCCCGGTGTGGTCGGAATGGCGACGACCGATGGGGTCCCGGGCGTGAAGGCACCGCGGATTATGGCCGTCCGTTCTGATGAGATGAGCCCCGAGGACAATCTCATTGTATCCCTGCTCACATCGGACGACCGGTTCCTGGACGTCATGGGAATAGACCTCGTGGCGGGCCGGAACTTTCCGGTCGAATGGGGTATGGATTCGACCATGGTCATCATGTTGAACGAGACTGCGGTACAGAAACTGGGCTGGGAAGCGCCTCCCGATGCGATCGGCGAGTCAGTTGAATGGATTGAATACGGGGGATTGCGGGGACGCGTGCTGGGGGTCGTGGAGGATTTTCACCTCCAATCGATTCGCGAGGAAATCGAGCCGATCGTATTCACGCACTATCCCCCCTACTTCACCGATGTGCTTATCCGGATCAGGCCGGAGGACGTAACGGACACTATCTCCCGGATCGAGGAGGTGTGGCAGGAGGTCGATCCCCTTTACCCACTGGCATTCACATTCCTCGACGACGATTTCGACAGCCTTTACCGCGCCGAACGCCAACTGGGTACGGTCTTCGCGGTCTTCGCCTTTCTTGCGATCCTCGTCGCGTGCCTTGGGCTGTTCGGTCTGGCATCCTTCTCAATCCAGCAGAGAACCCGTGAGATCGGGATCCGAAAGGTGCTCGGAGCCACCGTTTCAGACATCGTGCTGCTGCTCTCCAGGGACTTCATGAAATATGTCCTGCTGGCCAACGTCATCGCCTGGCCGTTGGCGTATTTCGTCATGTCCCGATGGCTGCAGAACTACGCCTATTCGGCGGGAATCAGCTTTGCGTGGTTCATCGCGGGAGGCGTCGTCGCGCTCGTCATCGCCTGGTTGACGATCGGGGCGCATGCGCTGGCTGCGGCGGGCAGGAACCCGGTCAACGCGCTGAAGCAGCACTGACGAGATTGAGTTGGGAGGAAATCCGGATTCCCACGGAGTCGCAATACCATGGATGATCTATCCGACATACGCGCGTTCTACAACGACGGTTGGGAAAGGGAGGCCGGTCGGTTGGTGCACCGGCAGCTGGAGGCCGACATTACGTGGCGATACCTTGACCGGTATTTACCCACCCGGGGTGATATACTCGACGTGGGTTTCGGCACCGGCGCATATACTTTTCCATTGGCAAGGCGCGGATTCCAGATCACTGCCGTGGATCTTTCCGATGAATTCACCACTCGATGCCAAGCCAGGGCGGATGAACTCGGCCTTGCTGACCGGATCGATTTCATGACGGGGGACGCCCGCACGCTGGAGCAAGTCCCCCGCGGTGCTTTCGAGGCAGTCCTCCTTCTGGGACCTATGTACCATCTGGTGATGGAAGAGGACAGAACGGCAGCGCTGCGTTCGGCGTATGATTGTCTGAAACCGGGTGGAGTCGTCCTGTCCGCCTGGCTTTCCAGGTTCGGAAATTTCGGCAACCTGATCAAGAAGAACCCTTCGTGGATCGAGAACCGCGACGAGGTACGCTGGTTGATCGAAAAAGGCCGCCGACCGGATGATGCGCCCAGGGGCGGCTTCCGGGGACACTTTTCCCGTCTGGAGGAGATCGCTCCGATACACGAGAAGGTGGGCTTCCATACATTGCAGATTGCCGGGGTCGAGCCGGCCATTTCCGCGGACGACGAAAGCTACAACAGGCTGGAGGGTGATGTGCGGGAGCGCTGGCTGGATCTCCTGTTCGAAATCAGTTCGGAGCCCAGTATCGTGGCGGCATCAAGGCACATCCTCTACGTGGGCCGGAGAAATTCGACATGAAATCGGCAACCACACGACCGAGGTAGATGAGCGTACTTAAGGAGGTCCAACATGTCGCAACATAACGAATTCGGCCTTTCGGCCATCGGCCAGGTTTCCGTCAGGGTGAAGGATCTCGACAGGGCCGTTGCCTTCTATCGCGATCAGTTGGGCATTCGGTTCCTGTTCCAGGTGCCGAACATGGCGTTCTTCGACTGCGCAGGCGTACGGCTCATGTTGAATATCCCCGAGGAGGGGTTTGAAGATATTCACACTTCCATTCTGTATTACAAAGTCGACGATATCCAGGATGCCTACCAGGTTTTGAAGGACCGGGACGTACAGTTTGTTGGACGGCCGCACAAGATCGCCGATCTTGAGGATCACGAGCTATGGATGGCGTTCTTCCGGGACAGCGAGATGAACCTCCTGGCGCTCATGGCCGAGATCCCCCACCGGCAGTAGAGTCGGAAAAGACCTGATCCAGGTTACGTTCCGAGTGATGGAGAGCCTGATACAGATCCCACAGTTCCTCCTCGATGGCCTCCCTGATTTCGTCCGTCACTTTATCTCGCTTCGCCGCGCCGTCAGGCACAAACGGTACGGACTCCCCATCGCTCTTCGAGTAGAATCCGAACGGCTCAACCAAACCGTCGTATTCCTCCCTGGTCACATTGAGCCCGAAGAAGCGCAGGATCCTCGGGAGGTTTTCGGGCTTTAACTGCGTATAGTCCACAAACAGGCAGTGGTCGCAGGTGTTATCAATGGCGATCCGGAGGGTGGACGATTCAACCTGCACGCTGAATGCCAGATCGCTCATCTGTTCGACGGATTCGATCGGAAGAGCGGCATCAAAGGCGCCTTCGGGCGTGTTCTTGTTGCGGATGAACCACGCGGGCCCTTCGAGAGAGGTCGGGATAATCTCGTAGGGATTACGATAGAGGAACAACCACGGGACGCCGGGATAGAGCCCTCGGATCATTTCCAATCGTTTAATGTGATTGCTGGAGAACTTGACGAAGAACCGTTCGTGTACAGGCAGCCGCCTGTGGCCATAGATGTTGAGCAGGGACTGAAAATACCGTTCGCGTTTATTCCTGAATACCTCTTCGTATTCAACACCCAATAGTTGTTGTACAGGTTCCGCTTCTTTGATAACAATGTGCCGGTCCAGGCTCGACAACACCTTGGCAAGCAAGGTCGAACCGCATCGCCCTACGTGGAAGATGAAGCCTGAAGGCGCAAGGGCGTCAACATATAGATCCGGCGTCTCGAGTACATCGAAATCGGTAACCACCGTCAAAGCGTCGGCATGCTGCGACAGTCGTTCTTCCGCGGAGATCTCGAGAAAGGTCTCGCGCAGATGCATGTCCCCGAAGTCGAACCACGACATTTCGCGGGCGTCGCAGTGCAGTTCGAGCGGCAGAAGACCACGCTGGGTATTGAGGAAGGCCTTTACTTCCTCGATAGGCTTGTTTCTGAAATCCTGTCTAGGCATTCAGGCTCCCCGCACTACGGCACCCGGATGCTGTTGTCCATTCGGCAGGCCAACAGTCCAATCGTCGCTCGAAGTACAGTTCGAGGCCGTCCTCTTCATCAATATGGTAACCTGTTTCTCGAAACCCCATCGACCGGGCCATTCGTAGGGATGGTACATTATCCGGGCTAATCGACAGGACAAAACATCGCTGATCATGTTCTTCATACGCCCATTTCATCAATCCGATTGCCGCTTCCTTGCCTATGCCACGTCGGCGGAAGGACTCACCGATTTCATAGCCGAGTTCTACTCCATCCGCCGCTACTTTTAGAAGTTCCTCTGGACCCGGCTCGGAATGGAAGCCGATTCGTCCGCACATCGTCTGCGACTGCTTTAAGACAATGGCCCGCGACAACCAGGGCTGCGCCTCCGGGCGAGCATGTAGCTGTCTCAGTCGCGTTCGTAAAGTGCGAACGTTGATCACGAAATCTTCCGGTATCGTGTAGCCGCCAATCTTCTCCGCCAACACACGATTCCGGGCGAGTAGCGCTTCCAGCAGTCCCGGGCTCATCGATACCAGTTCCAGACGACTCGTGGTAATACTTCCTATACCCCACCTCGTTCTGATTGTGAGGCAACGTCCTCAAGAAACGGTGGAGGACTTTGCTTCGGTGTGCCAAGTGTACCGGCCTCCTGTTCCCTGCTGATCCACTCTCTGTAGGCCTGGTCTCTTTCTTTCCGACCCTCTTCACGACCCTCTTCACGACCCTCTTCCCTGTGTCGTTGCTTAATTGATTCGTAAAGCCATCCCATAAAGTCCACTCCTTCTATAAGAGTAAATGTAGCGAAAATCGATGATACACCGATCTTGACAATGTAGTCCAATACAAGCTCGACTGAAAGTACGTAAACCCCGAATTTCCAGATAATAACATGGCCTGCGGCCGTGAGTGCCAGATAGACGACAGTAAACCACCATCGAGTGTTCTCGGGAACTCCCCAGACCGCGACACGGTTTCGAATACGGTATTCGTCCAATGAGGTTCTCGTGCTAATTGGCTTGCTCCCCATATGGTGTATGAAACATTCGCAAAGGCTCTGACCCGAACGTGGCTTGATGGAACACACTGATCGACTAAATGCAGGATGCCGCATCGACCGATAGGGAACACGCTCTGAGACTCCTTATGCATAAGAGTCGGATTCTTGCTGTTGAATCTAGTGATATTCATGCACTCGCTTCGTTTCATTGGCAGAGCCACTTACGCTCTCAGTCCACATGCCACGTCCGTCAGGCTGTCGTAGTGATGTACGTACTTGACGCCGTCGATTACGAGGCGGTCGGTATGCGGCAGATCCTCCTCCCACGTCATTTCGACGCCCCAGGAGTGGGGCGGCTTCTCCCGCTTTCCCCAGAGGTTTCCGTTGTATCGCCGGAACAGGACCGTGCGGCCCGCGCGGGTGACGAACGCCATGACCAGCACCGCCCGTTCGGACGCATCTTCGTCGATGTCGAACACGCGCATGCATTCGAAAGCCCGGTCGCCGATGCGCAATGTGTAAAGGCCGTGCGAGAATACCTGCGGCGCATCCGGGTTTTTCGTCAACGTACCGTCGGCTTGCTCCGACAGGTAGCCCTTGTCTTCGACATGACGAGCCGACATACCCCAATCCCATCCAAAGTCCTCATCTAGACAGGTCAGCAGTTCCCTGGTGCCATCAGATTTCGTGCTCTCGACGGCCAGCCAATGCACTTCCGTCTCTGTCAGGCGGCCCCAGAACCGGGTATGGCGGGCTATCTTGTCCGGATCGTGGTTGAGCGGAAGCAGGCCTTCCCGGTCCTGATGGCGATGTTCCTCGATCTTGATCTCGACGCATTCCCGTCCGTGTATGATCGCGTGTCGGCGGGCGGCCGCGGTTTTGTCCTCGGTTAACTTCCAGGCCGTTCCATCGCGGGCTGGCTCGTAGTCGGCCCAACGGACCTGCTCGCCGATTTCGGGAACGATGAACCACCAGGCCAGCTCCCGGAAATCAATGGAAAAGGGGGTACCTGTACTCTTATCGATGGATATGTGGGGCCGAAGTTCCGGAAACCCCTTCTTCCCTGTGCTGCTCGCTGCGCTCATGGCCGTGCTCCTTCTATTCGTGGTGACGCCCAGTTCGGTGCGGACCATGTCCCTGCCGTGGGACAACCGCCGCTTGATGGTTCCCGGTGGACAGCGATGCCGGGCCGCGATTTCCGCTATGCTCAACCCATCCAGGTAGAACGACCTGAGTGCCGCCCGTTCCTTCTCGGGTACGTGATCGAAGGCATCGACCACGTCCTCCGCTGCCCTGCGTTGGCGGGCCACCGGCACACCGAAACGGTTGATTATCGTTGCGAGATCCTCGGACTCGACGAATCGCTCCCTGCGCTGTGCGGAGCGAAGGAAGTCGGCGCAACGGTTTCGGGCGACCTGGTAAAGCCAGGCGCGCACGTGTCGGGGTGATCTATCGCGCAGTCCCGACCAGGCGTGTACAAGCGTCTCCTGCAGCACGTCTTCGACCGCGTCCACGGCACCGATACGATCCCGGATCAATGCAGCCAGCGAACGTTCATAGCGGCGGATCAGCGTCACGAAGGCCTGCTCGTCGCCGGACCCTATCCGTTGGACCAGCCTCTGATCATCGAGGAACCCCATTAGATCGCTCTCCCTTCATCTAACAGGGCGAAGTTCGAGGGGGAAAGGTTCAGTGGGCGAAATCACTCGCAATATCGAGAAGCGCGATGGCGTAATTGGCTTGCTCATCGCGATCCGGTATCCGGCCAGTCTGCGCCGGCTCCCGGTCCGATAACATGCCAGTGCATGTGGGGCGTAACGCCAGGTGCCGCCGCGTTGGCTCGGACATAGAAGCCTTCGCCATTCAAGAGACCGGTGGATATCGCCGATTGCTGGACAGCCAGGACCATCGAGGAAAGAAGGTTTCCATCCAAAGCGGCCCCGTCCATGAGACCGCCTACGTGGGCTTTCGGCACTACGACCACGTGGACTTCGGATACAGGACGTGGATGATGAAACGCCAGAACCAACTCGTCTTCAAAGACTCGACTCACTTCAAGGTTTCCGGTTAGTACATCCTCGCAGTACCAATCTCTCCGTGCCACTTTAGCACACTCCTTCCGGTTTACTGACGGAACCAGGCTCGGTCTCCGGGTCTGCCTGATTAATAGATTAGACGGGCCAGGGGTCGGTGTGTAATTTACATCCGGATGCAGCTACAGATCAGGGTTAAATACAAATCATCTGATATGGAATCTTATCGGTCATAGGCGTATGCGAGTCGAACCGGCCAGTACCCGAATCGAACCCCTTGAGACGAAACACCATGACCGGAGTTCATAGTGGACCGTAACGTAGTCCGATATTACGAAGAGATTGAGCACGAATCCGACCGGCTCGAGAAGGGAACCGCCCGGCTGGAAGGCGAAAGGACCAGGGAGGTCCTTCGGCAACACCTCCCCACACCGCCGGCCCGTGTTCTCGATGCAGGCGGCGGCCCGGGGACCTATGCCTTCTGGCTTGCCGGGCTGTCCTACGAAGTGCATTTGCTCGACATCGTCCCGCGCCACATCGAGCAGGCAAAGGAACGGAATAAAGACGGAATCCTGAAGAGCGCGGCGGTCGGCGACGCCAGAACGCTGGACTTCGAGACGCATTCCATGGACGCGGTCCTTCTGATGGGTCCTCTGTATCACCTGCAAGAACGGCCGGACCGGATCGCCGCGCTTGAGGAATCCCTACGTGTGCTGAAACCGGGAGGTGTGCTGATCTGTGCGGCCATCTCCAGGTTCGCTTCGTTCATGGACGGCATGAAACAGGGGTATCTCTTCAATCCCGAGTTCGCCCGTATCGTACTGAAGGACCTGAATGAAGGGCGACATGAAAACCCGGATATGGATCCACGTTACTTTACTACGGCATGTTTCCACCGGCCTGAAGAATTCGAAGAAGAGATCACGGCTGCGGGGTTCGACCTGGTTAGGACGATCGGGCTGGAAGGACCGGCGTGGTTGCTTGGTGATTTCGACGAGTTGTGGGCAGATGAGGCGAAGCGTAAGGATCTGCTCACTTTCCTGAAACTTGTCGAGACGGAACCCTCACTCATCGGCGTGAGCGCGCACATCCTCACCGTCGCGAAAGCGCCCTGACGAGTGCCGGCATCAGCGAAGCGTTAAGGCGAAACGGTTCATAGGGAAATCTCGGGTTACCTACACCTTTTTGTTTGGTCCAAGAGTTTGGGCCAACTGCAGAGGCGATACCTTGCGGATCTCAGCCATATCTTTCGACGGCGACATGACCCTGTGGGATTTTAAGAAGGTCATGCGCCATGCATTGAAAAAAGCCCTGGCGGAACTGCGCAGGCTGGTTCCGACCCAAGGCGCCGAGGACCTCTCGGTGGAAGAGATGATCGCGATTCGCAACCGGGTCGAGGAGGAAGAGCAGGGACGGACCTGGAACATGGAGGAACTGAGACTACTCGCCTTCGAGCGGACGCTTGAACGTGTGGGGCGACCGGACCACGATATCGCTGTCCGTCTGAATGAGCTCTACCTCAAGCATCGCTTCGAAGACATCGAGTTGTATCGGGACGTCGAACCCGCGCTCGATATCCTGGCCCCGCACTACAAGCTGGGCCTGCTGTCCAACGGGAACAGTTATCCCGAGCGATGCGGGCTCGAGGGACGATTTGCCTTCGTGGTCTTCTCGCAGGACGTGCAGATTCGAAAACCCGATCGGAGGATCTTCGAGATAGCCGCGCAGAGAGCGGGCTGTCCGATGGAGGAGCTTCTGCACGTCGGAGATTCGTTCGAAAACGACGTAATGGGAGCGCACGGCGTCGGAGCGAAAACGGTCTGGCTGAATCGGGAAGGGAAGGAAGGCCACGCCGAGATCAAGCCCGACGTTGAAATAACCTCGCTGGCCGACCTGCCCGGGGTTTTAGGTCTAGGGCAAATCGGTAACTGAGGAAGATTCCGCCATCTGGCTAGAACCCGTAGCTGAGACCCAGTTTAAGGACCGGATACACGGATGCGACGCCGGGGATATCTTCGTTGGCCGATTCGGCCTCCGCATCCAGGTCCATCCTGAACTGCGGGTCCGAGGATACGGGACCGGTAGCCTCGAGGCTGAATTCCGGCGTCCCATGGTAGGCTATCCCGACATCCAGGGCAAAGCCGAAACCGGTTCCGACGGCATTTCCCCACCCGAAGCCCGCGTAGGGGGCAAGGCTGGAGGTCCCGAGCGAGCCGCGGATCGTTCCCACCTGGGCCGGCGTGTATACGTTGTTCCCAAGCTCCACGTCTTCCGTTGGAGCACCCTCGAGTCCAAGGGACCCCCCGAAGTAGAGCACACCCGCACTCAGCCGGAAACCGCTTTCGTTCGGGTACAGATCGATCACCGCCGTCACGGTGGCCGCGGGAAGTTCAACATCCAACTCCACATCATCCGCGAGTACTTCGAAGCTTACCGGCTGAAAATCGAGCCCGCCTCGGAAGTTGATCCGGCTTGCGAGTGGCGTCGCGACCTGCGCCCCGATCCCGAGCGTACCCACCTGGACGGATCCCGTAACCCCCTGTGCAAAAACTGGAGATGCATCCAGACCCAGCAGTATGACGACGATGAACCCGAATCTCCGGCTTCGCATCGTATTCCCCTCGCAAATATCGCTCAATATGGTAAGAAAAACGGACTGGCACGGTCTCTCATCTCAACCCCTCACGCACCTCAACCCCGCTCCGGCACGGCGATCCCGTACCGCTGCAGGGTGGTCTCGAGCGTCGGGCGACCCAGGCGGATCCGGCCGTCGTTCAGCAAGTAGGAGAACAGGTAGCCGGCGCCGAGCATTAGAATCCCGATGAGGAAGCAGTACATGACCGCACGGTCGGGATAGACATCCTTGAGGTACCCCACGTACAGCGGTCCGAAAATCCCCGCGGCCGCCCACGCGGTCAGCACTGCGCCGTAGATGGTGGACATCTTCTTCGTGCCGAACACGTCGAGGACGAAGGAAGGCATGGTGGCGAAACCGCCGCCGAAGCAGAGCAGCACGTAGCAGACCAGGGCGGAGAAAATCCACGGATTGGTTTCGGTCATCAGAATGCCGAAGACCACCATCTGGCTGCCCAACAGCACCCGGAAGACGGTTACCCTGCCGAACCGGTCGGACAGCAATCCCCAGAACAGCCTTCCGAGACCATTGCAGATCGAACTCACCGCGATGAGCGTGGCACCGTATTCGGCCAGGACGGTCGGTTCGATGGAGTCATCCGCCAGGCCCCAGATCTCCTGCAGGATCTCCGACTGGAAACTGACGACCGAAATCCCGGCCGCGATGTTGAAGAAGAAGACGATCCACATGAAGACGAACTGCGTGGTGCCCAGGTAGGTCCGGGCGTACTTCGGTTCGTCGGCCTCGTCGGGGTCGGCCGCGGCCAAAGTCGAAGGACCCGTGGCATCCGGCGGCGGATCGGACAGGGCCAGGCTGCAGGGGATGAGAATCAAGGCGAAGATGATGCCGAGCCAGATGAAGACTTCCGGCAGGGCGCCCGCGGTCCGCACAATGAGGAAGGGCGCCAGGCCCTTGCTGAGCAGAAAAGCCCCGACCCCGAACCCCATGACCACGATCCCGGTAGCCAGTCCCTTGCGGTCCGGAAACCACTTGGCGACCGTCGCGACCGGCGTGACGTATCCCAGCCCTATGCCGGCGCCGCCGACCACCCCGTAACCGAGATAGAACAGCGGGATATACTCCATCTCCAGCGCCAGGCCCGAGATCAGGTACCCGCACGCAAACATGAAACTGCCGATCAGCGCGAGTTTGCGCGGTCCCATCTTCGGCAGCATGTTTCCGGCCCACGCCGCCGACACGCCGAGGGTAAAAATAGCGATGCTGAAGGCCCAGGCCGTCTCGGTATGCGTCCAGCCGATCTGGCGCACCAGAATCGTCTGAAAGAAGCTCCAGGCGTAGACCGTACCGAAGCAGATCTGAAGCGCCGTGCAGAAGAGCGCGATGGCGCTTCGGGGAATGCGCATCGCTTATCCTCCCCTTACCGGACGTTCTCCGGTGACGCGCCGGACGCACCGGAGTCGGGAGACTTACCGGAGATGTGGCGGAAGAGGCGAGCCAGGTCGCCAACTTCGTCGTCGCGTCCCAGGAGATCGTCGGCCGTTGTCTCCGGCTCCTTGTCGCCCGCGATGTTGACGGCGTACGCGAGCAGTTCCGCGAGGGGCTTCGCGGCGAGATTGACCAGCCAGATTGACGCGAGGACGCCCACGACCAGGAAAATGCAGATGAGGATGACCTGCTGGCCGATGGCGCGCTGGATCTTGAGGGCAACCTCGTCCTGGTCCATGCCGACGTGCACCGTACCCGCCACACCCGCCAGGATGGGGCTGCCGACCTCCAGGAAATCACCCAGGCCGGGGATGCTGCGCTCCACCGGCTCGGTATTCGCGTGATCGCTCGCGAGAATCTGCTCGGGAATCCCCGGAACGAAGGTATGGGCGAGATACTCACCGTCCTCGCTGGTGATGTAGATATACCGGATACCCTGGATCTCGACGAACTGATCGATCATCGACTGCAGCGTGGCCAGGTTCCGGTTGAGCAGGATGTCGACACTGGAGTCGGCGATGCTCTTGGCGATGTTCTGGCTGTTGGTCTCGTACTCCGACGTCAACTGCGTATCTACAGTGTATATACACAGGGCGGACGTGCAGAGCACGATGACGCCGAAGAGCAGGAAGATCCCGAAGCGGGTGCGCTGGAAGAGCTTCTGTACTTTCATGCTAGGATAGCCAGCCTTGCCAGTCCTCCAGGGTCACGAACCGGCCCTCCTGGACGACGGTATAGTAGACGGTCTGCAGACCCTGCCGGCGGTCCGGTCCGAAGGAGACCCGCTCGCCGATCCCGAGATCGTAGTTGTCGACCGAGAATACGGCTTCCTCCAGCCCGTCGCGGTCGGGACTTCCTCCCAAGCGCCGCAGGATCTCGGTCATCAGCTTGGCGTCCAGAAAACCCTCGAGACTCACGAAACTCTGTGGAAAGGGGCTGTACGACTCCTGGACGAGTTCCGCGGGAACCGCCGGATCGTAGCGTTCCATCAGTTCGCGGTACTCCCGAACGGCGGGAATGGACGTGTCCTCGTAGCTCGGGACAACCTGGGAATTGACGAGGTAACGGGAGTAGGTCTCCACGTCCTCCCCCAGATCGCTGAGCAGCTGGAGCATGTTTTCGCTGCCCACGAAGGAGAGATTGGCAATGGGCACGCGAAGGTCGCGGTCCACCGCGTCGCGGGCGAAGGCCGCACAGGCCGCGTACGACCCGATGCAGATGACGGCATCCGGAGAATTGGACTTGAGGATCTCCACCTGCTCCCGCATGCTGCCGGTGAAACGCGAGCCCCGGCGGTAGGTCGCCTCGCCCGCGAGCCGCTCTCCGTGCCGGTCCAGTGCCGCCCTCACCCCGGCCCAACCGCTTCTTCCATAGGCGTCGGCCTGGTAGAACACGCCGATTCTTCTTTTGCCCGCGGCGAGGAAGTTGTTGACGAGACCGGCCGTTTCCTGCCGGTAGGACGCCCTGAGGTTGAAGGCGAAATCACCGTAAGGCGGCTCCCGCTGGGGCTGGGCGCCGGTGAAGGGGAAGAACAGGTAGACCTGCTCGTCCTGGAACTTCTTCAAAAGGGGCAGCACGCGCGTTACGGTCGGCGTGCCCACGTACCCAAAGAGCAGGAACACGTTGTCTTCGAGCATGAGCTTCATGGTGTTCCGGACACACGGGTCCGGCTGGTAACCATCGTCGTAAAGCTTCAGGGTGATCTTGCGTCCGGCCACGCCGCCGTTGTCGTTCACATGATTGAAATAGGCCATGGCGCCGCGATACAGCTCGCTGCCAAGACCCCTGGAAGGACCGGAGAACGCGGCCGACATGCCCAGGATGATCTCATCATCCGTCGCACCTTCGAATCCGGTTTCCATCTCCTGTGCTGAGACCATGTTCAAACCTCCAAAAAAGGTACCGGCGTCCTTCAAGCCCGCGCAGGAAACCGCAAGCAGTCCCGCCAGGCCGCGGCGCAACATGGTCCTCCGCGTTAACAACGGCGCAGGCGACCCGGGCCTATCCCCTGATTGACCTTTACCGTCACGCCCACTCATACGCTTCCTCGTCATCAAATGAGCCGTGAATGTTACTCTTCGTGAGTCTTACGAGTCTCACGGCCGTCCGGCAACCGTATCCGGGCCGGACATTGACTGTACCGGGAATCGCAGTACGAAGTTCTGGTTTGGGAAATGTACTAATTGTTTCCGTCTTGGAAACTGTTGTAATGATTCAAAATGATAAGACCGGGACTACCCCGTTGCAAGGTATTTTTGTGACCGTGAGCAATGCCCTGGGGCACCTTAAGCCACTTCAAACATCGGGTGACGGACTGGCTGCCATTGGGTGACGGACTGCCGCCTCTCAGAGGAGATCCTACCTGCGCATTATACTCGGATCGAACGTGTACTCGCTGTACGGTTCCGGCAGGCCGTTGTCCGCCACCTCTTCCATCACGTCGCCGAAGTAATCAAGCTCAGACAGCGTGGTGTACAGATTCGGCGTGATACGAACCCACGTTCGACCGGTGTCCTCCCGGTCGTACCGGCCCCGGGATGTCCGAATCTGATGTTCATTCCAAAGGTAGTCTCGCATACCGGTCGGATCGGCCCCTTCGATACCGACCCCCGCAATACAGCAACTCATTTCGGGGGTCGTCGGGGTGTATAGCCGTATCCGGGGATGGCTTTGAAGCCGTTCCGCCCAGTAATTCTTCAGGTAACGAAGCCGTTCTTCCTTGCGCTTCGGTCCGATGGCGTTGTGAAAAGCGACGGCCTCGCCGATGGCGAGGAACGGCGGTAGAGGTTGGGTACCGACGGACTCGAATTTCTGCATGCTCGTCAGGGAGTTGAATCTGAGACTCATGGTCGGGCCGTACAGCGGCTCGATCTTCTCGACGTGCTCGCGCTTCATGTACAGCAAGCCGGTCCCTTTCGGCGCACTGAGCCATTTGTGCAGGCTCGCGCCGTAATAGTCGCAATCCAGGTCCGAGACCTTGAAATCCAGTTGGGCGACGGCATGGGCGCCGTCCACGACGACTTCGATCCCGTGCCGATGGGCCAGGTCGCAGATCTGCCGGACCGGGAACACCTGTCCGGTGGTGTACGTGATGTGGGACACCATGATCACGCGGGTCCTCGATGTAATGCCATCTTCGATGACCTTGACCAGGTCTTTCAGAGACCCGGCGGGATACGGTACGGGCACCTCGACCAGTTTGATCCCTTCCTTCTTCTCCCGATCCCGAACGACCCGCACCAGGGAAGGATAGTCATGGGTCGTCGTGAGGACTTCGTCACCCCGGTTCAGCGGGATGCCGTACAGGACCGTCTTGAGCGCTTCTGTGGTATTTCGTACGAGGGCGATTTCATCAGGGCTGCTCCCGAACTGCCGTGCCATGGACTTCTTCACGGTACTCATGCGGTCCCTGGCCATGTCAACGAACACCCCGTACGGGTTCTGTTCCTGTTCCCATATGTATCGAATGAACGCTTCGGTGACGACGCGGGGCGTAGGGCAGGCATAGCCGTTATCCAGGTTGATCAGGCTGCGGTCCACGGTGAATGCCCGCTTGACTTCGCGCCAGAGCCCTTCGTCACGGGCGGCCTCTTGCGGCGTGAGATCCGCGATTTCACTAACTGCGGCCTCGACGCCCCGGAAGGAATCGGGGCCGAGGAACGTGGCCAGTCCGGCCGTCACGCCCGCGGTTTTCAGGAAATGCCGCCGTTCCATGATATTCCGGCGTCCCGTGGGAAGGTCGATTGCATTGTTTTCCGATCTCATGACAAAACTCCTTTGATTCTCGGGGCTTCCGGCATCCTCAATCCAGCATCCTGGCTTCGGATCGGTGCTTGCGTAGGGAATGCATCCTTGACTGCGTAATAAACAGTTTTACACATTGGATTCCCAGGACATTCAAGACATCACACAACAACCTGTAGCTTCGACCTTAAAAGTGATGCATCCATGGACCCGCGCCTCCGCCAGAGCATGAACGCCTATTACAACGAACGGGCGGCCGAATTCGACGAGATCTACACACTGGGCAAGCCGCCCGGTTCGGTTACGGATCCGGAGTTGTACAAGGAAGAGGCCCGGTCCCTGGGGGATCTCGTTCGGGAACACTGTCGCGGCAGCGTCCTGGATATTCCCTGCGGAACGGGCTACTGGCTACAGTTTTACGCTACGAACTGTTCGGCGATCACGCTCGTGGACCAGTCGGAGAACATGCTCGAGGAGGGAAGAGAGAAGGCGCGCGCGCAAGGCGTCGAACCGAACACCAGGTTCGTGAAGGCCGACGCCCTCGATGTGTCGCTGGAAGACCGGTCCTTCGATTCCGTACTGGTGGGGTTCTTCCTCAGCCACGTCACCGACAGCCAGATAGACCGGTTCTTCCATAGCTTGCGAAACGCGCTGAAGCCGGGCGGACGCGTTGTCATCCTGGACTCCAGCTGGACGCGGTACCGCGGATCCAGGCCCAAGGAAGGCACCACGGTCCGCACGCTCAATGACGGGCGGCAATTCGAGATCTACAAGCGGTACTTCGAAGGGGCGGATTTCGTCCGGTTGTCGGAATCCTGCTTAATGGATTTCACCGTGCGATACGAGGGTAAGCTCTACCTCGGCGTCACGGGAACGGTGCGTGAATGAGCGATCAAATGCGCGCCCGACGACCAGCGCCGGATTTGCGCGATCGGGTACCGTCTCCGGATTCGTGCGATCGTCGACCAGCGCCGGATTCGCACAACCTGGCACCGGACAACCTGCATCGGGCGACCATCGAGTACTACAACCTGCGCCAGGTCCATGGCGACATGCCGCACAGGGTCCCTCGCGGCCCCGCGCCAGATCTGCCGGCCGAACAGGCCAGGATGGTCCGGGAATCGCAGGAAGCCATGCGCGGCCGGAAGGTGCTTGAGGTAGCGAGCGGCACGGGGTCGGCGACCCGGGAAATCGCAGAAACCGCAGTGTCTGTCACAGGGGTAGAGATCGCTCCAAACATGCTGGACCTGGCCGCAGAAAACGACAACCCGCCCAACGTCAGTTATCTGGCCGGCGACGCCTTCGAACTTGGATCCATTGCACCAGGCAAGCGTTTTGACGGCGGTTTCGCGGCGGGGTTTCTGCACACCTGCCCTGCTTCGAGGCATGCGGAGTTTCTGCATGGCTTCCACGCACGGCTCGAGGAGGGTTCTGTCGTGTTCATGCGGTCGTCCAGGCCGACAAGTCCCGATGCTGTAAGCCGGCTGTTCAGGATTGAGGGCCACGAGGACCAGTTCATGACGCGACAGTTGTCCGATGGTTCGGAATTCGTCATGGTCGAGAATGATCCAACGGAAGACGAACTGAGGCGCATATTCGAGCCCCTGTCGAAAAACCTCATGGTGCATATCGGCAACTACTGGTGGTGGATCCGATACGAGTTGTCCTGAGGCCGCGTCATGTACGACATCGTGCAACATGGCCACGCAAGGGAACTTCTGGCGCTGTCCGGTTCCCACCTGGAAAAACGCGAGAGCGAGAACAACCTGCCCCTGGGCCTGGCGTACACGCTGGCCGGAGATCCGTACTACTACGGCGACGAACCGCCGCTGCTCCTGAGCATTCTGGATAACGGCGATCCGGTGGGCGTAGCGGTCAGGTCGCCACCATACAGACTCGTCCTGAGCATACACGACACGGAAATCGATTGTGCCATGGACCGGCTTGTTCGGCACCTGAAAAACGGGAATGTACGGGTGCCGGGCGTAGTGGGACCGGAGGCTGAAGCCCGGAGCTTTTCCAGTCAGTGGATAAGGACTTTCCCGGGGTGTTCAGCGATACCGCGAAAACGGCTGCGGGTATTCGAGGCTCGAAGCGTGATCGACGTGCCGCTCGCCCCGGGCGGGCTGAGGCCGGCTGAAATGGCGGATCAACGACTGATGGCGAAGTGGGTCGCGGCATTCACGCGGGAAGCGGTCGGTGAGGAAAGCGGACCGGGGAAGGCGGAACGCAACGCTGAAAAGTACATCAAGGAGGGAAACCTGTACATCTGGGAGGACGATGGTCCGGTGTCGATCGCCAGGCAGTCGCGGGCCATGAGAAACGGTACGAATGTCACAATGGTTTACACTCCTGCCGCGTTACGTAACCGGGGATACGCGACTTCGTGCGTTTACGCGTTGACGAAGAAACTGCTTGCGGGCCGGTACAGTTTCTGTAGTCTGTTTACCGACCAGTCGAACCCAGCCTCCAACCACATCTATCAGAAAATCGGCTACGTGCCTCTGGGCGATACACTGGAGTTCGATTTCGAATACGGGGCAGGACCTTCCGAATAGAGTCTGGCTGTCCGTCGGCAACGGCAGAATAGGAGCGCTCATTACATGGCGAAGATCACCGAATTCAAGGGATACACCAGTGAAGATCAGGCCAAAATCCCCGACATTCCCAAACCGAAGACGCCACCGGATCCCATGATCGTCAACGCCCAGGACGGCGTGCCGGTCGTCTATCCGGGATGCAACGGTCTGGGGGTCAGAGTGGTGCATCCCGTCAATCCCAACGCCCCCGCGGAGAACATGGGGCTGGTGCTGTTTTACGTGCCGCCCCATGTCATTCTTGAACCAGGTTCGCATCCCACCGAAGAAACCTATGTCATCCTCGAGGGATCGGGGGAAATGACCTTCGCGAATTACAAACGTGACGTGAAAAAGGGCGACTTCGTCTATCTGCCGCCCTGGTGTCTGCACGGTATAGAAAACACCGGTACCGAAACCCTGGTCGTACTCATCTGCACCTCTCCTCCCAATCCGTAGGCTCAAGGAGCCAAGGAGCGCAGGTTATGGGCTACAAATTGACTGAGCAGCAACTCGCTTTCTTCGATACGTTCGGTTACCTGGGATTCCCGGGTCTGCTGGATGATCGCATCGACGAAATCATCAACGATTTCGAGGAGGTCTGGGCAGGCCGTGGAGGCGGGCACGACGGACGGCCGCATGACGGTAAGCAACGGTCCTGCATCGTACCTTTCATCGACCAGCATGACCGGTTATCCTCGCTGCTGGACGACGAACGGATCCGGGGGATAGCGACCAGTCTTCTGGGCGACGATTTCAATTACATGGGCAGCGACGGTAACTACTATGCCGGCGATACGAGGTGGCACTCCGATGGATGGCATCCCGAAATCCTGCATATCAAGATCGCCTTCTACCTGGATACGCTAACGCGGGACACCGGCTGCCTGCGGGTCATTCCCGGCAGCCACAAGCGGGATGATGTCTATGCGGACGCCTTGCAGAAAAACGTAGGCGAGAGTTCGTCGTTGTGGGATACGGATCCGCGGGACGTGCCGGCGATGGCGCTGGAGACCCGGCCAGGCGATATCGTCTGCTTCAACCATAATACCAAGCACGCCTCGTTCGGCGGCGGTGGGCGGCGGCGGATGTTCACCATGAACCTGTGCCAGCGCTATCCCGAGCGTCTCGTCCCGGAACTGCGCGATTACATCAGCGGCGCTTCCCGCTTCTGGCTGGACGAAGCGTACGGTCCGGCGATGCTGCGAACCGCTACGCCCGACCGTTTGCGTCACCTCGAGCAGGTCATGGCCAACGACGATCATCTGCCGGAACTGAGCCGCCAGGCCAGGGAAACCATGAGCGAGCCGTCGCGGGGCTGAGTGTGGGTTGTTGCTCGCAATCCCCTAGGTCATCTTCCACTTCGTATTCGGCACATCCCCGTGCTGCACGCGCCGCGCCAGTATGGGGGTCCCGCGCAATTCCCGGACGAGCTCGATCACGCCGTTGATGGCGGCCTCCAGGAACTTCTCTCCCTTCTCTTTCGTCGCTTTTGTGGCGTCTCCCATGACCCCGCTGGGAGAAATCGAACTCCAGTAGGGTACCAGGCGGGCGTCGGAAGCATCGGGATGTCCGCCGGACAGGAGGTCCGTCTTGAAACTGTCGGGAAGCGGGCTCCGGTTGTCCACGGCCTTGTCCATCTCGACCAGGTCGGGCTTCAGGACGAGGTAGAGCGACGTCTCGTATTCCCCGCCGTGAGACGTCCCGCCGTAGTCCGAATCGCGGAGCGCATTACCCGTCTTCCGGGCCTGCCTCAGTCCCCAGTGGTTCGCACTGGCGCAAAGAACACGTCCCTCATAGTCGAGCACGGTGAGACGGGCGGCCAGATCCAGGGGCGAGGTGTTGCTCCCGTGGCCATTGATGATCAGGATGCGCTTGAAACCGTGATAGGCCAGACTGCAGCACACATCCCGGACGTAGTTGATGAAGGTGTCCCACCGGATGGTGATCGTCCCGTGGAAATCCATGTGATGAGGACTGTAGCCGTGGGTCACCGGCGGGGCGAGGACGACCTCTTCCGGGATGCGGGCCGCGGCGCGCCGGCAGATCTCCGTCGCCAGGACCACGTCGACGTCCACCGGCAGGTGCGGTCCGTGGTCTTCATAAGTCGCCACCGGCAGGAGGGCGACCCGGTCCTGGGCCGCGGCATCCCTGACCTCGTTCCAGATCATCTCCGCGTAGTCATACTTGACCGATGCCATCAGGGGCTCCTTTCGTTTCGTTCGCCCATCTTTCTTTATTTAAATTAACTCCAGTTTACGCAGCGATTTGCGGTACAGTTCCAAGGTCTCGTCGTATTGGGCGTGACAGCCCTCGGCAATGATCTGCCGTCCCGCGACGACGACGGATTTCACCGCCCTCGGCGTGGCACCGAAGAGGATCGCATCGGATGCGAGATCCCCGTCGACGGCGGCGATGGACGGGTCGTCGGGGTTCAGGTGCACATGGTCTTCCCGCCACGATGCCTCAAGACCACAGGCCGCATAGCCTTGTCTCGTGGCCGCGTCCAGCAGCACGGGTGCTTCCGCCGCGGCGTGTCGTACTTCTCGGCGGGACCGTTCGTCGAGTTCCACGGCCCTCGCTTCTTCGAAGGCGTTCTCGCAGGCGTGGCTGTCCACTCCGACGCAGAGGCGCGCGCCGGCGTCTAGCAGTCCGGACGTGGGCGGGAGTCCGTCGCCGAGATCCCGTTCTGTAGTACGGCAAATACACACGAAAGCGTGGTTTTCGCCCAGTGCGGAGACTTCCGCGTCCTCCAGGTGCGTGGCATGCACGGCCACGAAACGCGGGGACAACACGCCTTCATTGGAAAGCAGCGCCACGGGCGTCGTCCCGTGCTCCGCCCTGCATTCCTCCAGTTCGCCGCGTTGTTCGCTGACGTGCATGTGGAAGGGAATATCGTGCTCGTCCGCGTACGCGGCCAGCGTCCGAATCCCGGATATCGGCACCGCCCGAACACTATGAACGGCCGCGGCCACGGCCACGTGAGGATCGTCTGCGTAACGCGTTCGCAGGTCATCGAGGTCTTGCGTCACGAGATCGATCGACGGGTCGATGAATCGCTCCTGCGCGGGTACCGCGGACTGCCGGTAACCGGCCCGCAAGTAGGCAGTGCGTATCAGGCAGATACGGATGCCGACGTCCCTGGCCGCGCGAATCACGGCGTCCGCCAATTCGGTGCGTTCCGCATAGGGACGCCCACCAGGACCATGATGCACGTAATGGAACTCGCCGACGGCCGTGACACCTGACATCGCCAGCTCGGTGTAGGCAAAACGGGAAATCGCGTACAGGTCGTCCGGACCGAGCCCTTCGACCAACCGGTACATCTCGTCCCGCCAGCCCCGGAAGGTGCCCGCCCGTGTCGCGCGCCGCTGGGTCCGCCCGCGGAGGGCGCGCTGGAAAGCATGGGAATGGGCCGTGGCCAGGCCGGGCATGATCCAGCGGCCGGCTTCGAAACGAATTGCTGGCGCGTCGTTCCTTGGGTTCATGGGCTCATTACCCGCCCCCGCTTGATTACGGTCTGCACCGGATTTCCACCGAAAAAGTAGGGGATATGCCGATAATCTCCTGCCTTCAATACGAGGATATCGGCCCGTTTGCCGACTTCGATAGAACCCGCCTCCTCTCCTTCGCCGATTGCGTGGGCCGCGTTTATGGTGGACGCGTTCAACGCTTCCGCGGGGGTAAGCCGCTGGTACCTGCAGGCGATGGCCATGACCGCGGGCATGGATGGGCAGGGCGCGGAACCGGGATTCAGGTCGGTGGCGAGGGCCACGGCGGCGCCTGCGTCCATCATCGCCCGGGCGTCGGCATAGTCCGTCATGCCCAGGTTGAAGTTGACGGCCGGAAGCGGTACGGCGATGGTGTCGGATCCCCCGAGCATTTCGATTTCAACATGACCCGTCACGTCGAGATGATCGACCGAAACGGCGCCGAGTTCCAGGGCCATGGAAACGCCGCCGAAACTATTGAACTGGTCCACGTGCATCTTCGCCTTGAAACCGATTTCGATCCCGGCCTCCAGCACGCGGCGGGACTGCTCGAGATCGAAGGCGTGGTCTTCGCAGAACACGTCGACATACATGGGAACCCCCCGCTCCGCGAATCGGGAGGTACGATACCAGGCCGCCGCTTCGGGCAGGATCTCGTCGACTACGCACCGCGTGTACGCTTCGGCATCCCCATCGAATTCGTGAGGGACGGCGTGGGCGCCCAGGAACGTGGGGACGATATCGCAGGGATGGTCGCGGTCGAGCCCTTCAATGACCCGGAGCATCTTCAGCTCGTCCGAAGCACTCAGGCCGTAACCGGTCTTGATCTCCACGGTCGTGGTGCCCAGTGCCAGCATTTCGTCGAGCCGGGCCGTGGCGGAGCGCGCGAGTTCGTCCACGGATGCCGCCCGCGTATGCCGGACGGTACTGACGATACCCCCGCCGGCCGCCATGATTTCCAGGTACGAAGCGCCCTTGATCCGCAGTTCGAACTCCGCCGCGCGGTCTCCGCCGAAGATCGTGTGGGTATGGGCGTCCACGAAACCGGGGCAGATGGACCGGCCGGTACAGTCGATCACACGTTCGGACGTAAAGGTACCGTCCAGTTGCGTGGTCGGCCCGACCGCCACGATCCGCCCGTCTTTGACTACCACGGCGCCGCGCTCGATCACGACGGCCTCCGCCATGGCTTTCCCGCGCTTCGGGCCACGGGACGCGCAGGTCACGACCTGCTCCGCGTTGTGGAGGTACAGATCGACGGTTTCCATGTTACCCATCTATGAACTGGCGGTGATCGTCGAATCGGATTCTACGGTCTTGCCGGGACGCGCTCGACCCATGGGGATGAATGGATCAGTCCAACGTCGGTCCGGGTATCTCCACCTTCTCTCCGACCGCGGCGACTACATCGCCCTTCGCGACAAGTTCTCGTATGGTCTCAAAAAGTGGAGAGAGCGGGACGTCGCGGTCGAGGAAGGGGACGTGCCGGCGAATCAACCGGTATGCCAGGTCGGTACCGGCGCCCAGCGCTTCCGGGGTGATTCCGGGTTCCCTGCATCTGAAATCGATGGCCTGGGCCGCGGCGATCAACTCGATGGCGACGATGGTCTCCACGTTCTCCACCACCTGAAGCGTGTGGTGCACCGACGCCGCGCCCATGCTTACGTGATCTTCCGTGTTTGCGCCGCTCGGAATGGAGTCGGCGCTGGCCGGATGGGCCAGCACCTTGTTCTCCGACGCCAGGGCCGCCGCCGTGTACTGGGCGAGCATCAGGCCACTTTCCAGTCCGCCGTGGTCCGTTAAGAACATGGGCAAAATGCCCTCGTTGGAATCGGCATCCACCAGCCGCGCCGAGCGCCGCTCGCTCATGTTGCCCATGTCCGCGAGCGCCAGTTTCATGCTGTCCATGGCGACGGCGATGGGTTCGCCGTGGAAATTGCCCGCGCTGATGACTTCCGCGTCGGCGGGATCGTCGCTGGCGAAGACCAGCGGATTGTCGTTCGCGGCGTTCAGTTCGATGCCCACCACCCACCGGGCGTAGTCGATCGTGTCCCGGACCGTGCCGTGTACCTGGGGGACGCAGCGCAGGGTATAGGGATCCTGGACGTTGCCCGGATTGTCGGAACGCAGCAGCCGGCTGCCGTTCAGGATGTCCCGCAGGAAGCCCGCGCAGGCGATCTGCCGGGGGTGGGGCCGTATGGCGTGCACCCGCGCGTCGTAGGCGCGGTCGGTGCCTGCCAGCGCCTCCAGGGTCATGGCAGCGGCGATGTCCGCCGTAAGGGCGAGATGGGTCGCCCGGTGGACCAGCAAGGCGCCGAGTCCGGCCATGAGCGTGGTGCCGTTCGTCAGCGCCAGGCCTTCCTTGGCACCCAGGGTTACGGGCCGGAGGCCGGCCTCCCGCAGCGCGGATGCGCCGTCGAGCCGACGGGACCGGTACATGGCTTCGCCTTCGCCGATGAGCACCAGGGACATGTGCGCCAGGGTCGCCAGGTCCCCGCTTGCGCCGAGAGAACCTCGTCCGGGAATGCAGGGATGCACGCCCGCGTTCAACATGTCCGCCATCAGTTGTACGACTTCAGTGCGAATCCCCGAATAGCCCATGGCGAGCGTATTTGCCCGGATGACCAGCATGGCCCGCACGGTCTCCTCGTCCAGTTCCGGTCCGGCTCCCGCCGCGTGACTCCTGATCAGGTTCAACTGCAGTTCGGCGACCTGGTCCGCCGAGATCAGCTTGTCCTTGAACCGACCGAACCCCGTGGTGATGCCGTAGGCGATCCGTCCTTCCGCGACCAGCCGGTCCACGACCTCCCGGGACCGTTCCATGCGGGGAAGGGCATCTGGGTGTATGGCGACGGTTCGGCCCCGCGAGACGGCGACCACGTCGTCTATGGTGAGATCGTGGCCGGTGAGGGCCAGGGGGTCCGTGTGGGCCTGGGGATCCGTGAGGGCCTCGGGGGCCCGGGAATCAGCCATATCCGACCATCGCTTCCGATGTTCAGTCCATCATGGGGATCTTGACGCCGCGGGATCTCGCCACGGCCAGCGCTTCTTCGTAGCCGGCGTCCACGTGCCGGGCCACGCCCATCCCCGGGTCGTTGGTGAGCACGCGCTCCAGGCGCGCGGCTGCCTCGGGCGTGCCGTCGGCGACGATGACCTGCCCGGCGTGGAGGCTGTATCCGATGCCCACGCCGCCGCCGTGGTGGTAGCTCACCCAGGTCGCGCCGCTCGCCGTGTTGATCAATGCGTTCAGTACGGGCCAGTCCGCGATGGCGTCCGATCCGTCCTTCATGGCCTCGGTCTCGCGGTTCGGGCTGGCAACGGAACCGCTGTCGAGGTGGTCGCGACCGATGACGATGGGCGCGGTGACCTCGCCCGAAGCGACCAGCTCGTTGAATCTCAGTCCCGCCCGGGCTCTTTCTCCGTATCCCAGCCAGCAGATTCGGGCCGGAAGCCCCTGGAATTCCACGTGCCGCCGGGCCATGGTGATCCAGCGGAACAGGTGATCGTCCTCCGGAAACAGCTCGAGAATGGCCTGGTCCGTCCGGTAGATGTCCTCGGGATCTCCCGAGAGGGCGACCCAGCGGAAGGGACCCTTGCCTTCGCAGAACAGGGGACGGATGTAGGCCGGGACGAAACCGGGATAGTCGAAGGCCTGCTCCACCCCGTTGTCATAGGCCCGCTGCCGCAGGTTGTTGCCGTAGTCGAAGACCACAGCGCCCTTCCGCTGCCACGCGAGCATGGCCTGGACATGGACGGTCATGGAAGCGAGGGAACGCTCCTGGTAGGCGTCCGGATCGCACTCGCGCAACCGGCGCGCTTCTTCAGGCGACAGCCCGGCGGGAATGTACCCGTAGAGCGGATCGTGAGCCGCGGTCTGGTCCGTGACCACGTCGGGCACGATACCCCGGTCAAGCAGTTCGGGAAGGACCTCGGCGGCGTTTCCGATCAGGGCGATCGACCGGGCTTCGCCCGCGGCCAGCGCCTCATCCACCCAACTCAACGCAAGATCGAGGTTCTCCGCCACGGTGTCCACCTGGCGAAGCTCCAGGCGACGACGCGCGCGCCACGGATCCACCTCCACCAGCAGGCCCACGCCGCCGTTCATGGTGATGGCCAACGCCTGGGCGCCGCCCATCTCGCCCAGGCCGGCCGTAACCACGAGCTTTCCCGACAGGCTGCCCCAACCGTGTTTACGAGCGAGCGCGCCGAAGGTCTCGTAAGTACCCTGCAGGATGCCCTGCGTGCCGATGTAGATCCAGCTGCCGGCCGTCATCTGGCCGTACATCGTCAGGCCCTCGCGCTCCCAGGCGTCGAAATTCTCCTGCGTCGCCCAGGCCGGCACCATGTTCGAATTGGCGATCAGGACGCGCGGCGTGTCCTCGTGGGTGCGAAACACCGCCACAGGCTTGCCCGACTGCACCATGAGGGTCTCGTCGGGTTCTAGGTTCCGCAATGCGTTCAGGATGGCTTCAAGGGCTTCCCGGTTCCGGGCGGCCTTGCCCCTGCCGCCGTATACGACTAGGTTTTCGGGATCGAAGGCGACCTGCGGATCCAGGTTGTTCTGGATCATGCGGTAGGCCGCTTCGATGAGCCAATTTTTGCAATTCAGCTCGGTGCCCGTTGGTGATTTCACGATCTGGTCCAATAGGCGGCTTACGCCTGCGATTCCCGGTTCTTCCATTTTTCGTAGGTGAATTCGGGACTGTTGATCATGTCGAAGTGGGACCGTTCCCAGGTCCTGATCTCATTCGCCTTTCTCAGGGTGTCTTCCGCGATGTCGAGCGGGATCTTCACCACGCCGTCCACGTCGGCGAGCAACAGGTCGCCGGTCTGCACAAGCAACTGTCCGGCCACAAGCGGCCGGCCTACGGCCCGCACGTTGAAGGGGCCGTGGCCGGATACCGTACCGAGGCCCCATATAGGCAGACCCGCTGCCCGGATGCCCTCGAGATCACGGACACAGCCTTCGACCACGGCGCCGACTACGCCGAGCTTCCTGTGGATATGCGCCATGCCGTCGCCGAAGAGGGCGGCGCGCTTCGGACGGGTGTCGACGTCCTTCATTACCGCGATCATGGGACCCGGCGTCTCGTCCAGCACGTCGTAGTAGTCGGACCAGCTCATATTGGCCGGTGTGGCGTCCAGCGGGGTGACCTCGGAAGTCACGGCGTACCCGATCACGGCGCCGAATTCAGGCGTCAGGTACTGAATCTCCGGTCCGGTGTAATCGTCATTCGAAACGCCCTGCACTTTCTCCACGGCGTTGTAAACCGTGGCCGAGTCGAATCCGGCCAGACCGTTCAATACGGCATCGTCTACACGGGTCATCCCAGTAGCTCCTTTAAATTGAAGAATTACAGTTATCGGACGTATATAGAATCGTCGCAGCAGGAAGGGGTTGTTGAACGTAGAGCCCCACGGGCTAAAATCGACCGGGAAGAACCAGAAATCAAGGGAAATACACCGCCGGCCTACCGTCTCCCGAGGCTGGCCGCGGCATGCGTGTCGACTTTGCCCTGGTCCGTTTCCCGGGCAACGTCGGGTCGATGCAAATCCGTTGACAGCAACGTTGATTCTTGTCATTTTTTGGTCCGTACGACCTGCTTCAAAGGATGTCGGAACAAGTACCGTTTTCAGGAGGTTTTTATGCTTCGCATTACCCGTATGATCGGCGGCCTGGTCCTTGCCATGGCCCTTACTTCCCTGGGCGGGATCGCCGATGCCCAGACGACGATGCCCGCAGGCGGTGAAGGATCGGACCCCGGCCGGGGCATGGCGGAAGTCACGCTGTCGGGAGGCAAGGTATCCATCGATTACGGCCGTCCCGAAATGAAGGGCAGGGACATGCTCGCCATGGCGCCGGCGGGATTCGTCTGGCGATTCGGCAGCAACAAATCCACGACCTTCACGTCGGAAGCCGACCTGATGTTCGGTGATCAGACCCTGGCCATGGGTTCCTACAGCGCATGGATCAAGCACGTGGAAGGCGATTCGTGGTCGCTCATCTTCAACAGTGAGGTGGGGATCTGGGGCGCACCGGGCGCCAGCCGGGAGAACGACGTGCTGGAAGTACCGCTGAGTTACAGCACGGGCGACGAATCGGTGGAGCGGCTCACCGTGGAGCTCAAGGATTCGGATGGGAAGGGAAAGCTGTCCGTTTCGTGGGGAACCCACCGGCTCAAGGGCAGTTTCGCCGCCAAGTAGTTTCCGCCGCTATCCAGTAAGAAGGTTTTATGGGGCAGGAGAGCGATTCTCCTGCCCCTATTCATTTATATACGCGGACTTACCAGTGCTCGGGGTCCAGGCCGACCCGCGTCCCGGCTTCCTTCATCTGCTGCCAGGTGGTGTCGTCGATGCTGATCCCTTCCTGACGTCGCTTCGCCGCCAGTCGGAACTCCGGTTCGCCCGGTATGAGGATCTCGTCGAATCCCGGTGCTGTACGGCTGGCTTTCACGTGGCGGATCATTCCTTCGACTTCCTCGTAGTACCAGTCCAGATCGGTAAAGAAAGAGATATCGTAAACGGTGAAGAGCACCCCGTTGCTCGATACGGTCTGCTCGCCCTGCGCGCATCCCTGTCCGCTCAGCGTGCCGCCCAGGATCTCTACGAGCAGCCCCAGGCTGTAGCCCTTGTGGGCGACGATGCCGCCCATGGGCAGGATGGCGCCGTTGGGCGGCGGGCCCTTGATCACGGTCGGGTCCGTGGTGGGATTTCCTTCGTGGTCGATCAACCAGCCCTCGGGAACCCGAACGCCCTTGTTCGCGGCGACACGCACCTTGCCTTCTGCGACGACGGAAGTGGTCAGGTCTACCATGACGGGGTCGTCGTTCCTGCGGGGGGCCGAGAAAGCAATGGGATTGGTGCTGATGCGTCCGTCGATACCGCCGAAGGGCGGGATCTGGCGTCCGAACCGGCCCGCGTTGACGAAGGCCAGTCCGATCAGGCCCTCCCGGGCCGCCATGAGCGGATAAGCGCCCACGCGCCCCACGTGGCTGGTGCGCCTTAGCGAAACCGTGGCCGTGCCGTGCGCTCTCGCCTTCTTCATGGCCAGTTGCATGGCGACGGTTCCGCCCACCTGGCCGAGCGCGCCTCCGTTGTCCACCACGGCCGTACAAGGACTCTCCATCAGGATTCGCACGTCCGCTCTGGCCTTGAACCGGCCCTCGTCCTTGATGGCCTTGACGTATTCCGGGATCCGGATGGCGCCGTGAGAATCGTGGCCGAAGAGATTGGAATCCACGAGGTGGTCCACCACGCTGCGGGCATCGTCCGCCGTACAGCCGGCTGCCTCCATCACCTCACAGCCGATTCGATGCAGTTTCTCTGGGGAAATTACTGGCATTGTCTTCCTTTCCTGGTCTTATCCGTTGAACTTTTCCAGTTTCCTCCTCAAGCCGGGCCGTTCGAGTACTTCCCGGTTGACCACGTAGGGAGGCTCTTCTCCACGGGAGACGGCCAGGGCCGCCTTCATGCAGTCGTGTCCGATATCGCGAAACAACTCGTAGGTCCAGCACGAAGCGTGAGGCGCCAGGATGACATTTGGCAGGGACAGCAGGGGATCGTCGGCGTCTGGCGGTTCCTGCTCGAATACGTCAATGGCCGCGCCTGCGATCCAGCCTTCCTGCAACGCCTGCTCCAGTGCTTTCTGGTCTACGATGGCGCCACGCGCCGTGTTGACGAGGTAGGCGTCCTCCCGCATCATGCGCAGCTCACGCGCACCGATCAGGTACCGGGTGTGATCGTTCAACGGACAATGAATGGTGACGAAAGTGCTTCGTTTGAGCAGTGTCTCCCGGTCCACCAGCGTAACGCCCAGTTGTGCGGCCTCATCCGCGGTCACGACGGGGTCGGAGACGAGGATCTCCGATGGTTCGAAGGGCGCCAGCATGCGCGACACCTCGCGGCCGATCATTCCCATGCCGATCAGGCCGACCACGCGGCCCCGGATCTCGCATCCCATGTGATCGAAACGTATGTCCCAGTCGTCGTTCCGCACGATGGCGTCCTTGATCGTCACCCGGTGACACAGACCGAGCATGAGGGCCATCGTGGCGCTGGCCACCGGCCTGCGCGTGGCCTCCGGCGTGATCGTCACCATGACGTCCGCCTCCGTCGCGGCGTCCATATCGATCATGTCGTAGCCCACGCCCGTCCGGGCGATGAGCGCCAGGCGCTCGCTCCCGGCAAAGGAGTCTTGCGTGTAGGGCTGGCCCATGGAGATCACCGCGTCGAAATCCTCGAGCTGATCCGGGGTGACGGGCCACCGGTCCTCTTCCAGGAAGGCATGGAAGAGCCCGGCTTCGTCCAGCAGGTCGACGCCGAAATTGTCGAACACGACCCCGCCGTCGGGACCCCGCAGGTCGGCGACCAGGGCTACGCGGAAATCATCGGACATAAACAGTCCGTTCCCTCTTTACATTCGTCAGCACAGGATCCGGGACGTCAGAACAGGATCTGGGACGTGGACTTGGCGATCAGCACCAGGGAGACAGCCGCCATGCCGATGAGTCCCAGGCCGCACCCGTACCCGGCCAGGATCACCGGCGCGTAGGCGCGCCACCTTTTCTCTCCGTACCGCCGCCCGAAATAGAACCGGCCCAGCATCGCTCCGATGAACGTGGGCAGCGTGTAGTGTATCCAGGCACCGGTGCCCAGTCCCGCGACCAGGCCATAGAATAGCAACGGCGGCGCCTTGAGCAGGCTCAGGACCCCGTACAGGGCCACCGTGAACCCCATCCCGGCGCCGATGTATTCCCACTTGATGAGTTGCCCGATCACATCCGATCCGCCCGGCAGGGTCGACTTGATCCAGATCGTTTCCATCGTCGCCTGCAGCGGCCACATCTTCTCGACGAAGGGATAGGCCGCGGACGGTATGGGCGCCAGTTTCCAGATCAGGGCGTAGAACAGGAAACTGAACACAATGAGCAGCAACAGGCTCAATATATACAGTTTGACCAGGCTTGGGAATCGCGTTCGGGTGAGTTCCAACTGCCGGAAGGTCGCGACCACCCCGCTGTGATCGAAGAGCGGAACCGGCGCGAACCAGATGGCCACGCCCTTGTAGCCCGACAGGTAGAAGGAGCCCTCCCTCGCGTAGGGGAAGGACGATCCGTAAGGCGAGCCCGTGAGGCCGATCATGCGCGCGCCGATGTAGGAGAAGAAGGGCGTCCACAGGAACCCGAAAACCACGGAGATCCATACCGGGAACGTGGGTTCGAGGTAGTAGACCAGAGCGATGAAGCACAGGGTAGACAACGCCCAGAGCGCGATGGGTATGGGCAGCCTGAAATCACCCCGTTCCGGCGGCGGCCGGCGGGGTCCCTGGACGCCCGACGTGCCGTCCGGGTCTCGTTTCAGGGCGCGGGCGAAGGCCACCAGGCCGATCAGGCCGATGACCAGCGAAGTGCCGATGGAAGAGAAACTAAGCCAGAAATCGATGGTGTTGTTAATGGAAGTGGGGATGGTGCTCATCCCCGGCGCCCAGCTGTGCAACAGGCCGAAATGGTAGAGAGCCGGATTGGCGATGAAGGTGACCACGAAGGAACTGATGAAGGTGCCGACCACGATCCAGAAGGGCAGGACGAAACCCACCAGGAGCGTGGCCATGTCCGTGCCGATGCCGATAGGCGACGCGGGCAATACGTCCCGGACCCGCGGCGTGAAGTCCGCGAAGGGAATGGGGAAGACCTCGACGCCCTTGGTCAGCACCACGCCCGATACCGTCGGGACGACCACGTAGAGTATGCCCCAGCCCAGGCCGATCATGGCGCCGACGGTAAACAGGCGCCAGCGCCAGGTCTCCTCGCCCGCCGACGATTCCGCCAGCGCGGTGGCGCCGGCCGCCTGCACGGGCGCCAGGGGAAAGGGCAGGCGCTCGGTGTCGGCCGTGATGCGGAAGAGCACGTATCCCAGCGAAAGGGCGTTGACCAGGCCGAGGATGGACACGAGGACGGCCAGCAGGATGGGCTCCATCCACTCCATGGAGAAGAGGGTCCGGGTGATCAGGGAGTCGGAACCCCTGGGCGGCGATACCCACTGGGGCAGAAGCTGGGCCAGGCCGTCCGCCTGGGGGGACTGGATCAGATATTGGAACCAGATCATCTTGGCAAAAGGCGCGCCGTGCACCGACGATCCGGCCGCCATGCCGCTGGCGCCCAGGCCCGTCGCCGCCAACCCGGCGGCAAGCCAGTAGAGGATGATGGCTTCCTGGGGCTTCAGCTTGATGAACAGGCGCTTCCCGATCTCGATGAACATGATGATGGTGACCCATTCCGCGGCGCCCGCGAAACTCTTTCCGGTCACCAGTTCCAGGTAGATCGCCCCGGGCAGCATGACCAGCCCGACGAAGAAGGCGGCCCAGATGATCCGGCTGCTGAACCCGTCCTCGTAGGGCAGGCTGTCCGGCACGATCTGCCACTGGTCGTCCTGTCCGGCGGTCGTCGCGGCCTGGTCGCGCTGCTCCCGCTGTTCCTGCTGTTCCCGGCTGGTGTCACTCATTCGCTCACTCGGTCCTTATGTAGTCGCCCGCCTTGTCCCAGTCCGGCCGCGTCAGGCCGTTCAGATCCCAGACCACCTCGCCGCCCCGCACCGTCAGCAGGCACCTCAGCCGGCGGTCGCCGCGCATGCGCGCATGGCCCGAGTCCACGAAACCGAACTCTCCGTATTCCAGTTCCAGCACGGCGACGTCCGCCTCCGCGCCGATGCTCAGCGTACCCAGTTCGGGGCGCCGGATGGCCCGGGCGGGGTTTCGCGTGGAGCGCATGATCACGTCCTCCAGGGTCATCCCCATGTTCAGGCATTTCGACATGGTCGTGTTCATGCTCGCGTTCGGCATCAGGGCGCTGTACTTGTGGAGGTCCGTGCTGATGGTATCCGGCAGAAAGCCCTGCTCGATGGCCGGCACGGCGATGCGGAACCAGAAGCTGCCGCCGCCGTGGCCCAGGTCGAACAGGATGCCCTTGTCCCGGGCTTCCCGGACGTAGTCGTTCACCCGGCCGTTTTCGTCCAGCAGGGGTATGTGCTGCGCGTAGAGGTGCGTGTGTATGTCGCCGGGGCTCAACTTCTTCAGCAGCAGGTCCCGGTAGCTCCGGGTCGGCTTCGGCGCAAAATCGATCATGGCGATGGTGCCGCTTCGGCGGGCCGCCTCGACGGCGCCGTCCACCGCCTCCCAGCCCGGTCCGCCGAAATGGGCGGTCTTGGACCCGACGACGTGCTCCGGGTACCGGGCGATCATGTCCCCGCAGGGTACCGGGTCCATCTCCGAAACGTCCTGCTCCACGGCGCCTTCCATGCCGGCGCCCACGATGTTGATCAGCGCCAGGACCCGGGTTGTGGAATCCGCGATGACCGTGTCCTTGAAGTCTTCGAACTTCTTCCAGCCCGCGCCCCCGGTATCCAGCACCGTGGTCACCCCGTTGGGGAGCACGTGGGCGTCCGGGAATACCCATCCCCGGTAACCGCCGTAGGCATGCATGTGGATGTCGATCAACCCGGGCGTGACGTAATGGCCGTGGACGCGGGCGACCTTTCGGCCGTGTTCCGCCGGGATGTCGTGCTCCACCGCCGCGATCAGGCCGCCGTCGACGGCGACGTCCCGGCTTCCGCTGATGCCGTTCTCCGGATCGATGACGTGGCCGCCTTTGATGATCAAATCGTACATCGCCGCTCCTCTCCGCAGGTTACAGGGCCGTGTGGCGATCGAAGGCTTTGATATCCCGGTACCGCGCCTTTATGGGCTCTGCCAGGGTCCGCCATACCAGAAACCGCTTCCTCAGTACGGTAAAGAACCGCCGGTTGATCGTCTGCCACTGCGCCAGGTCTCCGCTGCGGCGATGGATCACGATCAGGATGCGGTACAGTCTCTCGTGGAGCACAGGCTCCAGTTCAAGCCGCACGTCCTGGCTGATGGCGAGGTCATAGGGCGCCAGCCAGACGGTGGACGCCACGTGATACGTGTCGAAGGTATCGCCCGGTATCGCGTCGAGCGTGGTCCCCTCGGCGACGAAGTCCTCCGCCGAACTGTCTTCATGGGTCTGGAAGATGTGGTTCAGGTAACCCGACAGCGGCAACGCTTCGGGGACGGTCACCGTGAACGGGAACTCGAAGCACCAGTCGTCTTCGTCGGGCGGCGGGGGCGACCAGCGCCGCGTCACGTCCTCCACCGTCATGTCCGCGGCCTTCTTCGCCGGGTAGAGGGTGGAGAGGAAGACGATGGCCATGACGACCATCGTGGCGTATACGGTCGACAGGGAGGAATAGTTGAGCGACATGCCGCCCAGCAGGTCCCATTGCGAAAGCCCCATGGTGATGATTTGTCCGGCCAGGTAACCGAATACGGCCCCGAGGGTCGCGAATACGGCGGCTTCGGCAATGAACAGGGCCGCCACGTGGTTCGGCGCCAGGCCCACCGCGCTGTACACGCCGATTTCCCGGAACCGTTCGAACACGGCGCCCATCATGGTGTTCAACACCAGGAACGCCGCGATGAGCACCGGGATGATCAGGTTGGCCAGGCCCGAGACCGAAGTGGCGCCCAGGGAACTGTACACCCTTACTTCGTCTTCCATGCCGACGAACACGGCCAGGAGGACCCGGGACATGAAGGCCTCCACGGAATCGCGAAGCTGTTCGCCGCCTGAGAACCCCGCGATGGCCACGGACCGCGTGGACCCGTTCAGGTCGAGTGTCTGCCGGTAGGGCAGGACGAGCACGTTGCGGGACGGCAGGTGTTCGGAGGCCTGGATGGTGGACATGAACACTTCGATGTCCATTTCGGTCAGGGAACGGGTCATGGAGAAGCTGGCGGGCATGATGCTCTCGTCGTCCATGTCCCGGTAGGCGTCGAACCCATCGGAATCGAGCAGGCCGATCACGGTATAGCGTCCCCCGAGGATCTCCACTTCCGCCGTACCTACGTCCTCCGGCCCCACGTTCAACCGCTCGGCCAGTTCCGTGGGCAGGAGGCAGACCGACCTTTCGTCCGGGGCGAACCATCGTCCGCCCGGCACCAGGAAGCGGTCCAGGCCGGTGACGGCCGGTTCGCCGGCGTGCAGTCCCAGGACGGATTGTACCGTGGTGGCGGTCCCTTTGCCCGGCACGCGCAGATCGATGTAGGGACTGGTCATGTCCTCCGGCTCGTACCAGGACCGGGGCACCACGTCCGCCTGGCCTTCGAAGGCGTTCTCCACGTAGGGCAGGAAGGACGTGGGCAGGGAGTGCCACGACAGGCTGCGCATGAGGACACCGTCGTACGGCGGGGTGTTCTCGCGGTCCAGCGTATAGAACTGGATGCCGGTCCGGAAGGAAGTGAAGGACAACACGGTGAAGGTCAGCAGGGTCAGGGTGACCGCGGTCAGCGCCGTGCGCATCTTCCGCTTGCGCAGGTTCGATATCCCCAGGGATATGGCCACGGCCGTGGCGCTCAGCCGGCCGATGTCCGCCTCGTGGAGGCCGGCCGCCGACCGGGTCAGGTTCTTCATCTCGGTGTCGAACCGGGTTACGATCATGGTGATGATGATCAGTGCCATGGCCAGGATGATGAAGGCGAGAAAGACCATGTACGGCGTCAGGCTGAGTTGAAAGGCGGGGTGCACGTTCTGCAGCAGCAGGAAGACCGCCGCGAAGATGACGCCCACCGAGGCCAGCCGCTTCCGTATGTCCGTGAAACCGAAGAAAAGCCGTTCGAGGAAGAAACAGAAAGGGACCAGCAGCATGAAGTAGAACACAATGCCGTCCACCGTGTCGTCCGCGGCGTACCGCACGTCGGGATAGGCCCGTGCCTCGTAGCCCCAGGCCTCCCTCGACTGTGCGGCGAAGGCGTCGTAACGGCGGTTTTCCAGGGCCTCCCGGGCGGCCCGCAATGCCTGGGTGCTTTCCTCGTGCAGTTGGGCGGCCCGGGCGTTGGTCACGCCGTGGTCCTCCAGTTTCATCAGGCGGGCCCGGTTGAGCGACCACAGGTCCAGGGCGCTCTGGTAGAAGGGGTAGAGGATCAGGCCATGGTCCGCCGTGAATCCCCGTCCCTGGGCCAGGGCCATGGCGTCGTCCGAGATACTTTCCGGTGGTTCGTCGAGCCACGATTCGGGCGTGTTGGTCAGCAGGTACTTGACGCCCCGGGGACCCGAGCTCATGAACATCTTGACCCGGTCTTCGGGCCTGGCGAAGACCACCGCGGCGTTGGTCATCCAGTTGCCGAAGAAGCTCTGATCCTCCACGAAGGCCGCGCCGTACTTGCGCAACGGACTGTTGTCCCGGCCGAGTACGGTCAGGTTGTCGAGGGCGACGAAGACGCCGGGGTCCACGATATCGAAGAGGTTGATCTCCTCGCAGGGGAAAAGGACCTGTATGGTATTGTTCACCTTTGCGGCGTTCGGCACCGCGAGGGGAAAGGTGGCGTTGCCCTCTTCACCCAGGTCCGGGGCGTACACGATCCGGCCGTCGGCGCCCAGGCCGTAGCTGCGAAGTTCCGTCGGTCCCCGGGGGAACCGGACCATTGAATGCCGGAAATGCCCCAGCGAGTCGGCGTGGGTGACCATGAATCCCCGCACGCCGCTGTGGCTCGTATAGCCAGGCTCGTAGACGACCAGGGCGTCGGAGACCGGGGTATTGGGCTTGAAGAAATCGACCGTGCGGTCGAATTCGAGGACCCGGCCCTCGATGTCGCGGCCCTCGTCCTTGAGCCGTATAGACTCGTCTACGTCGAAGGCCTCGGGATCGGACAGCATGGCGGGCAGCAAGGTGCCCAGCGTCCGGATCTGCCGGACCAGGTTGGGGAAATCGACGTACTCGATCCGGTCCTTCGGGGTATCGATAAGGAGCCGGTTGTCGTTCACTGTGGCGAAGGTCATGCCGTGGAGCCCGGCGAGCGTGACCATCTCGTGGTCGAAGGCGGGACCGGCGGGCATGAAGCTTTCCTGCGACCGGAGCGGGTGCGTCAGCGTGTTGAGGTAGGCCGTCCGGCTGTCCGCTTCATCGTGGACCCCGGCCTTGCGCGCGTAATTCAGGTACCGGTCCGCATAGGGTTCGTACAGAATCTCCAGATTCGAGGTGAAGAAGATGAAATCGCCGTAGCTGAACAGGCCGACCTGGTCCGCCCTGCTGGTGAGGTCCAGGCCCAGGAACAGGTCGAAGGGGATCCGGTCCTCCTCGGGAATCCGTTCCAGGAAGAACTCGTCTTTCCTCTGGTGACGGTCCAGGAAGTCGTTTACGCCCTGCAGCCCGTGGAAATGGGCGGACGTGGCCAGGAACAGTACCGTGTATCCCGGCGGATGGGCCCGAAGCACGTCCATCAGTTCCAGCATGGCGGCGACGCCCCCCGCGCTCTCGGCACCCGGCGCCAGTCCGGGTACGACCGACATGGCGTCGTAGAAGGCCGACAGCACGACGACCCGGTCTTTCCATTTCTCCGTACCGTCGCTCCCCGGCAGCGGCTCGTCCTTGCCCGGTATCCACCCCATGACGTTCCAGGTCTCGGCCCGTTCCCATGACATGCGTCCCCGTATTGTCACTTCGACCTCGCCGGACCGCGCGGCCGCCAGGACCGCAGCGGCATGGGGGTCCGGGACCCAGAAGCGCGGCACGTCGGCGGGCACGTCCAGGATCTTGCGCTGGGCCTGGTTGTTGGTCACGGAACCGGGGCCGCTGTCGTAGAAAAGTATGGCCTGCGCACCGAGCATCCGCGCGTTGAGGTACTGGTCGCGCCCGTCGAAATCGACCAGGACGATACTCCCCTCGATCTCCTTCCCGTTGAAGGCCTGGAACTCGCCCCGCCGGCCGTAGTGCAGGGGTCCCCGGATCCCGTCGGTAAAGGAATTCAGCCGGACCAGGTTGGGCCAGAACTGGTACACCGGCATTTCCGTTTCCACGGAGTCGTGCACGGTCAGCGTGAAACCGTGGTCGACGGGCGAGGATACGGTGAAGGTGTCGACGGAGACGTCTGAAAGGCCGCCGGCATGAAAGGCATCGACCACGTACTCCATGGCCGCCCGGTTTCCTGGATAACCGACGACGCGGGACGGGTTTTCGCTCATCGCCCGGACATGGGCCTCCACGCGTTCCGGGGTGACGATTTCGGAGACCTCTTCCCAGGTCACCGGCGCCTCTTCGAGGGGCCTGGGCGGTACGTCTTCCGGAAGGGAGACGATCCTCAGGATCACGTGCTCCGTCACCCAGGCCGGGCCGGCGACGGCCACGGCGAGGAACAACAGGACGCCCACGGCGAGGAAGAAGTAACCGAATATCCGCGAATACACGTCAGTCTATCCCGTAGATATGATGGCCCGCGTGGGGAAACCAAACGTAGTCGACGAACATGGAGATGACCACGCCGGTGACCACGCCGAAGATCAGGCCCAGGAAGAAGGGCTGTCCCTTCCGGTACAGTTCGATGCCGCCAACCCACATCATGATGCTCTTGATGACCCAGCACACGAACATGGACGAGACGATCGCCCGGGCGGGCCAGGAGTAGGAAAGAAAGAATCCGAGGGGATGCAGCGGCCAGCCCGGCAGCCGGGCTCTCAGCGTCATGAGCAGAAACATGAGCGCACCGCCCACCAGGAAGAACATCAGCCGCGACGTGTCCGGTCCGAAGGGATCCCGCATCTTGGTAAGCGTTTCAGTGTAAGGGATGGTCGATCCGATTCGGCCGAACCACCAGCCATTGGTGAACTGGCGCGTACCCTGGTCGAATCCCATGTAGATCGTCCATACCAGTGAGATCACCACGCCGATCACCGCGGCGGCCAGGATCGACCAGCCCAGGCCGCGCTGCCAGCGCGCACCGATCTCGGACAGCTTGGCAGCCTGCATGAAGGCGGGCATGAAGGTCGACTTGATCTCGCTGACGGGTCCGTAGGTCTGGGCCATGGCCGTCATGGTGGACATGGACAGGTTGGCCGACCCGACCGAATAGAACACGAGCACCTGGGCGATCATGGGCGAACGCACGTAGGGCAGCCCGGCCTCGGCGATGATGCGGGACACGCCGATGTAGATGATGAATACGCCGGCGAGGAGGAACACGGCGATGGGCACGCTCATGCCCAGCTGGTTCAGCCAGACCACCCCATAGACGAAACCCCCGATGAATCCGAAGACTGCGACCCGGTAGGGCAGCATTTCCTGTGAGTCGTCCAGGTCCGACCTGCGGCCGAAGGCCTGGGAGCACACGGCGCGGATGTGAAACCGCGCCCGCCAGAGCCCCCATCCCACGAACAGGATGAACGCGCCCATGTTCTGCCAGTCCAGCATGGGGTGGATCGACGTGTAATTGTCCCGTCCCGGGATGTCGTACCCGATCCGGTGAGCGATGCCCACCTGGATGATCCCGATCATGTAGAACACCCAGAAACCGGCGAGGACGTCCAGGTTGACGAAATAGGAAATTCCAAGTATGGCGGGGCGGAAGTTGATTTCCAGCGGGGGGAACCCCTCGCCGAATACGATGGGCGGCGCCGACCCGAAATAGGGGAACTGGGGTACAACCGGGGTGAAGTACCCTACGATGTTGTACATCATCACGCAGAACGGGATGGAAAAGCCGATCCAGAAACGCTTCTCCGAGAGAAAGGCCGGGACGCGGCTCGGCGATTCCATGCCGCGGGTGAAGGCGAGGGGGATCTGCATCATGGGGAAGACGAGCTTCTCGTGTTCGACCCACTGACGCCTGAGGATGACCACGAGACACAGGCCCATGAAGATGATCGGGACGATGAAGGTCAGCCACCAGAACAGCGGAATGCCCCACACGCTCCAGGGAATGGACGCGCCGGGCGGGATGCCGTCCACCAGCCACGTGAGCGCGTTGCCCTGGTTCGTGACGGTCGCCCAGGGCTTCAGGTACGGGTAGAAGTACTCGGCCCACTGGTTCTCGGGCGTCGCCAGCAGGTAGGGGGCCATCAGCGTGGAGATGAACGGGGCGCCCATGCCGTTGGTCGTCAGCCCCGATGCCGCCATGCCCATGACCAGAGGGATGACGAACTCGTGGGGCGTGAGGGCCCAGTCCTTCTTCCACCTGGCCAGCACCACGTTGAATACGACCAGGTACGCAAAGGCCAGAAACAGCGCGCCGATGTGGAGATGATCCGCGCCCAGCTGGGACGAGGCCATGGTGTACTGGAAATAGGGGACGATGAGGGAAATCAGGACGACGCTCGTCAGGCCCAGGAGAATGGATCGCGGCGTAATGATCCGGGTCGCGGTCGCACGGACAGCCGAGGCGGAAACACTTTGCTGTACTGAGGCCATGGAGTGGGCGGAAAATGTAGTGGGCGGAGTACGGCTTTCGCGTTTTTCAGCAATGGGTTGTATCAAAAAACGGGTCCAGCATATGTAAGGTCGCGCACGGGATAAGTCAAAGAAAAACGCCTTTCGCCGAAGCCCTTCAACCCCGTTGCATTCGCCGTTTTAGTGGTTGACACCCCAGTGGTTTACCGGGATATTTCCATACCTTGGATGTGCGCGATTCATACGAGGAATGCACCGTGAAGGCCGAAACCAGAGCCGCCCTAGACCGCTTCCTGAACAGGTATATCGCCTTCATCTGCCGCCATCCGGCAAAGGTCCTGTTGTTCGCGCTGCTTTCCGCCTCGCTTTCCGTCCATTTCGCCTTCAGGCTTCAGCTGAAAACCGACTTCGTCGAACTGCTCCCCGAAGGCTACCGGAGCGTCGACGACATACACCGGCTCACGGAGCGCGTCGGCGGCATCGGCAACCTGACCGTCGTCATAGAGACGGAAGACCTGGCCGCCGCCCAGCGGTACGCCGACGACCTCGCCGGCCGGCTCCGGTCCGATCTCCCGGAAGGATATGTCCGTTACATCGAGTACAGGGTGGACGACGAAAAGCGGTTCTACGAAAACCACAAGTACCTGTACGCCGACCTGGAAGACCTGGAAGAGATCCAGAGCCGGCTGAGCCGGCAGATCCTGAAGACGAAACTGGAACAGAATCCCCTTTTCGTTTCCGAGGAAGACCTCGGCCTGGAGACGGAAGACGAACCGTTCACCGTGAGCGACCTGGAGGAGAAGTACGAGAAACAGGCGTCGGAGAAGCTGGACAAGTGGGTCGACGGGTACTTCACCGGACACGACGAGCAGGGGCAGTTTCTCGTCATGGTGCTGAAACCCTTCGGGTCGTCGACCGGCGTGTCCTTCTCGCGAGACCTGTGCGAACGGGTCCTGGCCATCGCGGAAGGCCTGGAACCCACGTCCTACCACCCGTCGCTGAAGGTCGGGCTCACCGGCAAGTACCGCCTGATCCTGGACCAGTACGAGTCCGTC
>JAPPBT010000100.1 GCA_026702745.1 Gemmatimonadota bacterium | reverse complement strand
ATCATCGCCGAGGACGTGGAGGGCGAGGCCCTGGCCACGCTGGTGGTCAACAAGCTGCGCGGCACCATGCGCATCTCGGCCGTCAAGGCGCCGGGCTTCGGCGACCGCCGCAAGGCCATGCTGGAGGACATCGCGATCCTGACCGGCGGCCGGGTGATCACCGAGGACATCGGCATCAAGCTGGAGAACGTGACCTTCGAAGACCTGGGCCAGGCCAAGCGCGTGGTGATCGACAAGGACGAGTCGACGATCATCGAAGGCGCCGGTTCCCAGTCGGAGATCGAAGGCCGCATCGGCCAGATCCGCCGCCAGATTGATGAGACGACGTCGGACTACGACCGCGAGAAGCTGCAGGAACGCCTGGCCAAGCTGGCCGGCGGCGTGGCCGTGATCAACGTCGGCGCGGCGACCGAGACGGAAATGAAAGAGAAGAAGGCCCGCGTGGAAGACGCGCTGCATGCGACGCGCGCGGCCGTGGAAGAGGGCATCGTTCCCGGCGGCGGCGTCGTGTACCTGAGGGGTTCCGGCGCGCTGGACGGGCTCCAGGTCAACGGTGACGAGGCCACGGGCGTCGGCATCGTGCGACGCGCCCTCGAGGAGCCGCTGCGCCATATCGCGGCCAATGCCGGCGCGGAGGGTTCGGTCATCATCGAGCACGTGAAGCAGAAGGAAGGCGCCGTGGGATACAACGCCAACACCGGCGGTTACGAAGATCTCATGTCGGCCGGCGTGATCGACCCGGCGAAGGTGACGCGCATCGCGTTGCAGAACGCTTCCAGCATCGCGTCCCTTCTGCTGACCACCGAGACCCTGGTGACGGACATTCCCGAGAAGGAGCCACCTCCTGCGCCAGGCGGTTACGGCGGTGGCGGCATGGGCGGCATGGGCGGCATGATGTAGGCCTCCAGGCCATCCTGCCGTGCAGTTCAATTGCGTGAAGACCGGCGTCGGCTGTCTTAGTCGGCGCCGGTTTTGTTAGGAAGGAACGCATGCCTACCTACCAGTACCGTTGCAACGAGTGCAGTCACGAGTTTTCCGAGTTCCAGTCGATTACGGCGGATCCCCTTTCCACGTGTCCGGAATGCGGCGGCGCCGTGAAGCGCCTCATCAGCGGCGGTGCGGGCTTCCTGTTCAAGGGCGACGGATTCTACACCACGGACTACCGGAGCGAGAACTACAAGCAGGCCGAGAAGGCCGACCGGGAGTCATCTTCGTCCAAATCGGACGGCGGGTCCGGCAGCGGATCCGACGGCGGGTCCGATGGCGGCGGGTCCTCCGACGCGTCCGGTTCCGGGGAAAAGTCTAAATCCGAAGCCTCGACGAAGGCCGATCCGTCTTCCGGTCCGTCCGGCCAGCCTGGCTCCAACTGAAGGATGAACATGACCACAGACCACACGAACACACCGGACGACATCAAGGTCATCCACGACCGGATCTACGAGCAAAGCGTCTTCGTCGACCGGCTGATCTCGGAAATCGGCAAGGTGATCGTCGGTCAGCAGTACATGATCGAACGGCTGCTGATCGGCCTGCTGACCAACGGGCACATATTGCTCGAAGGCGTGCCGGGCCTGGCCAAGACCCTGGCCGTGCGCACCCTGGCGTCGACTGTGTCGGCCCGGTTCCAGCGCATCCAGTTCACGCCGGACCTGCTCCCCGCCGATCTCACGGGCACCATGATCTACCAGGCGGGCAGCGGGGAGTTCATCGCCAAGAAGGGTCCTGTTTTCGCCCATCTCATCCTGGCCGACGAGATCAACCGGGCGCCCGCGAAAGTGCAGAGCGCCTTGCTGGAAGCCATGCAGGAGCACCAGGTCACCATCGGAGACGAGACTTTCCCGCTGGAGGACCCCTTCCTGGTGCTCGCCACGCAGAACCCCATCGAGCAGGAAGGGACCTACCCCCTGCCGGAGGCCCAGGTCGACCGCTTCATGCTCAAGCTGACGACGACCTATCCCCGCAAGGAAGAGGAACTGGAGATCCTGGACCGCATGACGTCCGGCGAACCGGCGGAAGTGGAACAGGTCGTCTCGCTGGAGGATATCGTCCAGGCGAGGTCGATCATCAACCGGGTCTACATGGACGACAAGATCAAGCAGTACATCGTCGACCTGGTCTTCGCGACCCGCAACCCGGAGGACTACGGCGAGCTCGCCGAGATCCGCGACCTGGTGGAGTACGGCGCCTCGCCCCGGGCGACGATCTACCTGGCGACGGCCGCGCGCGCCCACGCCTTCCTGCGCCGCAGGGGCTACGTGACGCCCGAGGACGTGAAGTCGATCGGGATGGACGTTATGCGCCACCGCGTCATCGTCACCTACGAAGCCGAGGCCGAGGACATGACCTCGGAACAGATACTCCAGCGTGTGTTCGACTGTGTAGAGATCCCTTGATACCCAGGCAGATCCTTCAGAAGATCCGGCAGATCGAGATCCGGACCAAGCATCTCGTGAACGACGTGTTCAGCGGCGAGTACCACAGCGTCTTCAAGGGGCGCGGTATGGAGTTCGCCGAGGTGCGCGAATACGAGCCGGGCGACGAGATCCGGTCCATCGACTGGAACGTAACCGCCCGCCTGGGACGTCCCTACATCAAGCGCTTCATCGAGGAACGGGAGCTGACGGTCATTCTCATGGCCGACGTCAGCGCATCGGGCCACTTCGGTACGGTGAACCAGATGAAGAGCGAGATCACCGCGGAGATCTGCGCGCTGCTGGCCTTCGCGGCGATCCAGAACAACGACCGCGTCGGCCTGCTCATGTTCACCGACCAGATCGAGAAGTTCATCCCGCCGAAGAAGGGACGGACCCATATTCTGCGGGTGATCCGCGAGGTGCTATACAACCAGCCCGGTCACACCGGCACCGATCTCACGCAGGCGCTGGAATACCTGAACCGGCTGCTGACCCGCCGGAGCATCGTCTTCATCCTGTCCGATTTCCTGACCGAGGACTATATGAAGCCCCTGCGCGTGGCCAGCAAAAGGCACGACGTGGTCGCCGTCACGATCACGGACCCGAGGGAACTCAGCCTGCCCGGCATCGGCCTGGTCGAGCTGCAGGACGCGGAGACGGGAGAAGAGGTGCTCGTCGACACCGGCGACGCCGGCTGGCGCAGGCAGTATGCCGAATACAACGAAGCCCTCCGCGAGGCACGGGACCAGCAGTTCAGGGTGACGGGCGTGGACGCCATCCACATACGTACGGACGAGCCTTATATCGATCCGCTGCTGCAGTTCTTCAAGCTGCGCGAACGCAAATTCGCGCGGTAGTCGGAAGGCAACAAAGGCTTGCTTTACATTACTTTGTGCACTAAATTAGGATACTTTGAAAATCGCTGCGCGTTTCGCGCGAAGGTTGTGACAGCGGCGTTGGGAGCCCGACGTGATAGAAGTAAAGGACCTGACCAAGAAGTACGGTAATTTCACCGCGGTCCGTGACGTGAGTTTCGAGGTCGAAAAGGGCGAGATCCTCGGGTTCCTCGGACCGAACGCCGCGGGCAAGACCACGACCATGCGGGTACTGACGTGCTTCATGCCCGCGACGGCCGGCACCGCCCGGGTGGCGGGGTTCGACACCTTCAGCCAGTCCCTCGACGTGCGCCGCAGGGTGGGGTACCTGCCGGAAAACGTACCTCTCTACCTGGACATGCGGGTCCGCCCCTACCTGGAGTTCATCGCCAAAATCAAGGACATCCCGTCCCGCGATCGCCGGAAGGCCGTCAACCGCGTGATCGAGCTGGCCGCCCTGGAAGAGGTCGAGCACCGGATCGTCGGCCACTGTTCCAAGGGGTTTCGCCAGCGGGTGGGCCTGGCCCAGGCGCTGATCCACGATCCCGACGTCCTGATCCTGGACGAGCCGACCAACGGCCTCGACCCCAAGCAGATCAACGAGGTCCGGGAGGTGATCAAGGGCCTCGCCGGGGACCATACCATCATTCTGAGCAGTCATATTCTGCCCGAGGTAAGCAAGACCTGCGAGCGCGTGGTCATCATCGACCAGGGCCGGATCGTGGCCGGGGACACGCCGGCCAACCTGGACGCCCGGCTGCGGGGATCGCAGTCCATCTCGGCGCAGATCCGGGGACCGGTCAACGAAGTGATGGACCTGTTGAAGCAGAAGGACGGCGTCGTGGACGTGAAGACCCGGTCTTCCATAGGCGACGGCCTCTGGCAGTACGACATCGACGTCGTACCGGGACGGGATCTCCGTTCCGAGGTGGCATCGTCGGTGGTCGGGAGCAACTGGGACCTCGTGGAACTCACCACCGCCGGCATGAGCCTGGAGGAGATCTTCCTCGAGTTGACGACCCAGGAAGAGGAGGGCGACTGACGATGCAGGGATTGCTGGCCATCTGGGGACGTGAATTGAAGGCCTATTTCATTTCACCCATCTTCTACGCCCTGTCGACCGTGTTCATTTTCATCGTAAGCTTCATGTTTTTCTATAGCTTGCAGAGTTACACCCAGTATTTCATGCAGGTCGCCCAGTACCCGACAATGATGGAGCGCATCAACATCAACGAGATGATCATGCGCCCGCTGTTCAATACCATGAGTTTCGTGGCCGTGCTGACGCTCATGCCCATGCTCACCATGCGGATCTTTTCCGAGGAGAAGAAGACCGGCACGATCGAGTTGCTGCTGACCTCGCCGGTCCGCGACTGGCACGTGATCCTGGGCAAGTTCCTGGCGGCCTTCACCCTTTACACGGCCATGATCGGGATGACGCTCATCTACCCGCTGGTGCTCCAGGTGTACGGCGATCCGGACTGGGGTCCCATATGGGCGGGCTACCTCGGTCTCGTGCTCCTCGGGGGCGGCGTGATCACCATCGGGCTCTTCGCCTCTTCGCTGACGGAGAACCAGATCGTGGCCGCCGTGATCTGCTTCGGCGCCGCGCTCATACTCTGGATGATGGATGTAGCGGCGGAATCGATGACCGGCATGCTGGGCGAGGTGGTCGGATACCTGTCCGTGCTGAGACACTACAATACCTTCGAGAAGGGCATCATCGACTCGACGGACTGCCTCTTTTTCCTGAGTTTCATTTTCCTGGGCCTGTTCATCACGGTCCGGTCGGTTGAATCGACGCGCTGGCGGGGTTGACGCCGATCACGCGCATGCAAGCTGCCTGCAGTCTGAAAAAGGGAGATATCCGTACATGAGGAGTCTCGTTTCAACCGCCGGATACCTGGGTCTCATCCTGATCCTGGTCAGCGGTTACCTTTACGCCTCGGATACGACGCCGCCGCGCACGGTCCTGATCGTCCTGCTGGCCGGCCTGGCGCTCGGATCGGCCTGGATGGTCCTCGAGTGGGAGACGGTGTGGAACCTGCTGAGACGGCGCACCACGAGGTACGGCGCCAACACCGCGGTCCTGGTCCTGCTGGTGATCGGCATCCTGGCTTTCCTGAACCTGATCGGCGCGCGGTACTCCCAGCGGTACGACACGACGGCCAACCAGCGGTTCAGCCTCGCGGACCTGTCCATCAGCGTGCTGGAAGAACTGGACCAGGACGTCCACATCGTGGGATTCTTCAGATCCGGCGGGCCCGAGGCCATGCAACAGCACCAGATCGACGACATGCTCAATCAGTTTCAGTACCACTCGGACCACGTCACCTACGAGTTCATAGACCCCGATCTCGAACCCAGCATCGCCCGCCAGTACAACATCTCCGCCTACGGAACGATCGTGTTCGAAAGCGAGGGCAAGACCGAGCACATCAATCGCTACCTCGAAGCAAACGTGACCAACGCGCTGGTGAAGGTCACGCGGGAAGGCCAGAAGACCATCTACTTCCTGGAAGGCCACGGCGAGCACAACGTCAATCTGACCGACCAGGCCGGCTACAACAGGTTGCTCCAGCTGCTCGAGAACCAGAGTTACGTCGTCCGGAGTTTCTCGCTGCTCAGTGAAGTGGAAGTCCCGGCCGACTGCAGCGTCCTCGTGGTGGCGGGACCCCGGACCAACCTGGTGGGCAACGAACAGGAAGCCATCCGCGAATACCTGGACCGCGGCGGCCGCGCCCTGTTCCTGATCAATCCCGACTACCCGGAGGAAAGCGCTGACCTGTCTGCGCTCTTGGCCAACTGGAAGGTGCGGCTCGGCGAGAACGTGGTGATCGACGAGAGCGCCGTGGGGCGATTGCCCGGCATGAACGAGTACATGCCGGCCGTCATGCAGTACCCGGCCCATCCCATCACGCGTCCGCTCGGCAGCACCGTGAGTTTCTTTCCGTTGGTGCGGTCCGTCGAACCGGCGTCGGCCTCTGACGACACCGTGGAGATTCAGACCATTGCCATGACCAGTGCCCGCAGCTGGGCGGAGACCACGCTGCCGGGATCGCAGGAAGAAGCCGTGGAGTACACGCCCGTACTGGACCCGGAAATGGACGAGCCCGGTCCCGTGTCTATCGCCGTGGCCATCACGGCCATCCCCCGGGCGCTGCCCCGCAGAGACATGCGGACGCTGACGCCCCAGGAGATGGCGATGCAGCCGGAGGTACACGAGCTGAAGACCCGTATCGTGGTCGTCGGCAACTCGGCTTTTGCCAACAATACCTATATCAGGCTGCCGGGCAACGGCGACCTGGCCCTGAACATCCTCAACTGGCTCGCCCAGGAGGAAGACCTGCTCGCGATCCGGCCCAAGTCCAGCGACACCAGGCTGGTTCAGATCTCGCTGAGCCAGATGCGGGATATCTTCATCGTCACCGGCATCCTGTCGCCCATCGGCATCCTCATCGCGGGCGTGGTGGTGTGGTGGAGAAGGAAATAGGAGGCGTAGCGACGTGAGCGGTGGACGGTATACGATCGTGCTGGCCGTGATCCTGGGATTGCTGGCGGCCGTTTTCTTCCTCTTCGTGCTCGAGGAAGAGGAAGTGGCTGAAGCCGAGCGCGTGTTCGAGCTCAACGCGGAAGAGGTCGTCGAGATCAAGGTGGCCGTGGACGGTGCGGTCACGACGGTCGAGAAAGTTCCGCTGGAAGGCTGGGTGATTACCGATCCGGTCCGGTACGCAGCGGACCCGGACATCGTGGTTACGCTGCTGCGGGAATTCTCCGCCCTGTCTCCAGCACGGACCATTGCTGATTCGGCGGAAGTCCTTTCGGAGTACGGCCTCGAGCGTCCGTCGGCGTCTGTCGAGGTCATCAGGGGTCTCGACAAGCCCATGGTATTGCTGCTGGGAGACGTGAACCCGACGGGCGCGGCCCACTACGCCGTGGAACAGGGCACGCGGCGGGTGTTTCTCATCTCCGCGCAAACCAACGGGACCCTGCGCAAGACGACTGATGCACTGCGGGACCGCAGGCTGATGCGGGTCGAACAGAACGAGGTGGAGGAGATAGTCCTCGAAAAGGGCGGCCGCCGCATTGTCCTCAAACTGGATCCCTACGGGACCTGGCGCGTGGAAGCGCCCTTCCGGCTGCCGGCGGAGCGCGATGAAGTGATCAACGCATTGAGTACGATCACCGCCGCCACGGCCATTTCCTTCATCGACGACGAGCCGTCTTCCCTTGCAGGGTACGGCCTCGCGGATCCGGTGATGACGGCGACCGTGAAATCCGGCGACGGCAGCATCCTCCATACGCTGTTCCTGGGCAATGAGGAGATGGGCCGGGTCTACGCCATGACCAGCGAAAGGCGCAACGTATACTCGGTCTCGACGTCGATTCCGCGGCAACTGGATCGGGAACCCGACTTCTACCGGCGCATTACGGCTTTCGATTTCCAGTCCTACAGGGTCCCCACTTTTTCGATGAACTTAGGAGACGAGAACGTGACCCTGGTCAAGCATGCCTTCGAGGACTGGCGGATGACGTCGCCCTACGAGCTGAGAGCGAACGACCAGTTCATCACGGCCATGCTGGACAGCCTGGAGATCATGCGCGTGCGGGACCACATCCCGGCGACGGCCGCGAACGGCGCGGCGTACGGTTTCGAGCAACCGGTCGTCCGCCTTTCGCTTACGATAGATGATCGGGTGAGCCCCCAGGAAATCCTGGTCGGTTCGGACTCCGGCGACGGGCAGTACACCTACGTCATGGATCCGTCGGAAGAGTGGATCTACGCAGTGGACGCTGCCAGCCTGCAGCGCATGCCGGCCTCCGCGATCGAGATGCGCGACAACAAGATCCTGCGGTTCAAGGGCTACGAGGTACACATGTTCGAAGTGGTCACGCCCGACGACCGGCTGCGGGTGCGCCGCGACCAGAAGCAGAGGGTCTTGTGGAAACTGGAAGAGCCTTCAACCGGCGACGCGGACGCGATCTCGGTCGGCCGGGCCTTCAGTGAGCTGGATACATTGTATTCTGAGGTCTTCGTAACGGCGGACCCCGAAGTGGACCTGACCACCTTCGGACTGGACCGGCCGGTCATGGAAATTACGTTGCAGGTCGGGGGCCGGGACAACGTGCCGGAGGAGCGCCTTTCGCTCCTGGTGGGCAATTCCCTCCCCGGGGACGAGAGCCTGGTCTACGTCAAGCAAAGGAACAGCCCCGTCGTGTCCCTGGCCAGGGCCGGGTTCATCGCCCGGATCAACGAAATGGTCGCCCTGACACCGAAATCGTGACGTGAGGCGGCATGCGGTGAGGCGTTCCTGTTTACTCGCCACCGTCCTGGTGGCCATCGCGTCGGACCCGGTCGACACCGGAGCCTTCCCGGTACCGCAGGAAGGAGATCCCTGGTTCTCGATCGAGGCCACGGTGGACCGCGACCGGATTACCGTGGGCGATCCCTTCCAGTACCGGATCACCGTGAAGAGTCCCGGCGATTCCGCCATCGAATGGCCGGAATCCGGGACGCCTCCGGCAGGTTTCGATCTCCTGTCCTTCGAGCATGAAGGACCCCTGTCCGGACCCGGCGGCACGAACATCGATCTGCTTCGGTACGAACTCACCCTGTACCGGACGGGCGAGCATTCCATCCCGCCCTTCTCGCTCAAGTGCGTCCTGTCGGATGGCACCGAGTTATCCGCCGAATCGGAGTCCATCCCGGTTTCCGTCATCAGCGTAATCGAGGACGATGCCGCGGATATACGCGATCTGAAGTCCCCGGTGGACATCCCCGGTGGAGCGCCCTGGTTCTACTGGCTGATCGCCGGCCTGGTGTTGCTCGCCGTCGCGGTGGTCGTCTTTATGTACATCAAGCGCCGGAGGAACCGGGAGGACCCGCATGGTACGGTCCCGGCGATCAATCGCCCGCCCGAAGAGATCGCCCTGGAGGAACTGGAACAACTGGCCCTGAAGGAGTGGCTGGACCAGGGACGCGTGAAAGCCCACTATTCCGCGCTGTCGGAAATCCTGCGCCGGTACCTGTCCGGACGCTACGGAATAGCCGCGATGGAATACACGACCTCCGAATTGCTGACGGCATTGAACGCGCTCCGGGTCGGCCACGATGAATCCCGGTTCGTACGGGTACTTTTCGAAGAATGCGATATGGTCAAATTCGCCAGGCATACGCCGGAAGCGCATCGGCAGTCGCTTTCCCTGCAGGAAGGACGGGAGATCGTCGAGCGGACACGTCCGCCCGATGTGTCGGAAACCGCCGAGCCGTCAGTGGCGGAAACCGCCGAGCCGTCGAAGGATTGATGCCCCCATGTTCTTTTCCACACCCATGATCCTGGTGCTTCTCGTGATCCTGCCGGTGCTCTTTTGGACGTACCGCCGGAGACTGAAGGCGCGCCGGGGCGGGCTGAGCTTCTCGGACATCTCTTTTGTCAACCGATTGAAACCCGCGTCCGCCTTGAAGTACCGCCACGTTCCCACCGCGCTGCGCACCATGGCCATCGGCCTGGCCATCCTTGCCCTGGCCCGCCCGCAGACGGGTACCGAAGGCGCGGAAGTGATGACGGAGGGGATCGACATCATACTGGCGCTCGATATATCCGGGAGCATGGGGGCGGAAGACTACAAACCCCGTAACCGGCTTTTCGTGGCCAAATCCGTGATTTCCGACTTCATCCGGGAACGGACGAACGACCGGATCGGCATGGTGGTCTTCGCGGGACGCAGCTTCACGCAGTGCCCGCTGACACTGGACTACGACGTGCTGCTCGGACTGCTGGACCAGGTGGAGATCGGGTTGACCGAAGACGGTACGGCCATCGGGATGGGCATTGCAAATTCCGTCAACCGGCTGCGGCAGAGCACTGCCGAGAGCAAAGTAGTCATTCTGCTTACCGACGGCGTGAACAATACGGGGGCGATCGACCCCATCACAGCGGCCAAGGCGGCCAACGTGCTGGGGATCAAGATCTACTCGATCGGGATCGGTAAAGAGGGCGGCGCGCCCATCCCGGTCGACGATCCCGTACTGGGCCGCACGTATGCGCGCAACCGGGACGGCAGCCTCGCCCTCACGGAAATCGATGAAGGGACGCTCAGGGAGGTCGCGTCGCTCACGGGCGGGTTCTATTTCAAGGCGACCGATGCCGAAATGCTGTCCCACATCTACCAGCGGATAGACGCGCTGGAACGCACGGAGATGAGGGTCATCGCCTACTCGAGGTACACCGAACTGTTCGGGTATTTCCTTTTGCCGGCCATGTTTCTCGTGCTGGCGGATATCGTGCTGTCGCACACCCGGCTGAGAAGACTGCCGTAGCACGTACGGCCCGGTGGCGGCGTGTATCGGCCGAGGAGCCGAAATGCAGTTTGCCCAACCTGAATACCTCTATCTGCTTGCGGCCGCGCCGCTGCTCGTCCTGTTTTTCGCCGCGCGGTTCCGACGCAGGCGCGAAGCCCTCAGGCAGCTGGGAGAACCGGAACTGATCGGCAGGCTGTCCCGTTCTACCGTGGCGAGAAGGCAGTCGGTCAAGGCGGCCCTCGTACTCCTCGCCCTGGTCTGTTTCGTGCTGGCGCTCGCCCGGCCGCAGTTCGGGACCCGGTCCGAAACCGTGAGCCAGACCGGGTTCTCGGTCATGGCCGCGCTGGACGTTTCCAACAGCATGCTGGCCGAGGATGTCCGGCCAAACCGCCTCGTGCGGGCCAAATTCGCCGTCCGGTCCCTGGTGGGGAAGCTTCGCAATGACCGGATCGGCCTGGTGGTATTCGCAGGGTCCGCTTTTCTCCAGTGTCCGCTGACCACCGATTACAGCATCGTGGAGCTTTTCCTGGACGGCATCGATACCCGGACCGTGGGTACCCAGGGAACGGCCATCGCGGAGGCGCTGCGCATCGCGGGCCGGTCGTTTCGGCAGGATCACAAGGGGTACAAGGCCGTCCTGCTGATCACCGACGGAGAAGACCACCAGGAAGATCCGATCGCCGTCGCTTCGGAACTGGCGGCCCAGGGGGTGCGCGTCTACGTGGTGGGCGTCGGCACGCCGCAGGGCGTACCCATACCGGTCACGGGCGAGGACGGCCGGATCGCCGGCCACATGCGGGACCGGTCCGGATCCGTGGTCATGAGCCGGCTGGACGAGTCCACGCTGCGACATATCGCGGAGACGACCGGAGGGGCCTACTACAGGGCTACCCCCGGTGGAGACGAGATGGACCTGGTATACGACACCATCGCGTCCCTGGAGAAGGCGGAGTTCGAGAGCAGAGAATTTACGCAGTACGTAGAACGTTTCCAGTATATATTGTTCTTCGGCCTGCTGCTCCTGGTTGCGGATACCGTGATCCGGGACCGCGGCCTGCTCGACGAATCGTAGGGAACGGAAACAGAAGCCATGAGCGTAATCCTGGTCATCCTGTTGTTTCTCGGCTGGCAGCCGGCCGCGAAGAACGCCCGCGGAAACGAACTGTACCAACAGGAAAAATACGATGAGGCGCTGGCGGCCTATGACGAGGCGCTGACGGAGGACGGCGAGAACCCGGCACTGCATTACAACCGGGGCAACGCGCTGTACCGCTCCGAGCAGTATCCCTCTGCCGTACAGGCCTACGTGAACGCGCTGGAAGGCGAGGAGCCCGTCGGCGGCCGGGCCCGGTACAACATGGGAAACAGCCTCTATCGCATGGGCTTGCTGAAGGAATCCATCGAGGCCTACAAAGCGGGCCTGCGTATCGATTCGGACGATATCGACTTGAAATACAACCTGGAATACGTGATGAGGGAGCTTCGGCAGCAGGAGGAACAGGAACGCAGGAACGCGCAGGACCGGCAGGAGGACCTGGATGACCAGGCTGACCAGGATGACCAGGCGGACCAGGCGGGCCAGGACAACCGGGATGACCAGGCCGACCAGGCCGACGGTGGACAGGAACCTGATGAAGGGGAAAGCCCGGAAGCACCGCCGCCACGGGAGGGGGAACTGAGCAGGGCGGAGGCGGAACGCCTGCTGAACGCCCTGAACAGGGACGAGCAGGATATCCAGCGCCAGCTGCGCAGACAACAGGCCACGCAGGTCAATCCGGAAAAAGACTGGTAGCCCAATGATCGTCATGAAATTCGGCGGCACTTCCGTAGGCGGCGCGGAGGCCATTCGACAAGTCGTCAAGATCGTCGCAAAGCACCGCGAACACGACCTGGTGATGGTCTTGTCCGCCATGAGCAAGGTGACCGACGCCCTCCGTACCATGGCGGCGCAGGCCTGCGAGGGGACGGAGCCCACGGATGCCCTCTCGGCGCTGAGGAAACGCCACGACGAGACGATCCGCGCACTGGCCGAAGGAGAAGAGCGGAAACGGGCCCTCGAAGTCTGTGCCGGGCTCATCGACGAACTATCCGGCATCCTGCACGGCATAACGCTGCTCAGGGAGCTTTCCCCGCGTTCGATCGACCTGGTCAGTTCCTTCGGCGAGCGCCTTTCCGTGGTCGTCGTCTCGGCCGCGCTCAGATCGGCCGGCCTGTCGTCCCTGCCCGTAGATGCGCGGGAGTATGTGAAGACGAACGAGCGCTACACCGAGGCGGAGGTGAATTACGCCGAGACGGAACGGCGGCTTTCGGCGGGCCTCGCGGCGATGGTTTCGGAGGGCTGCATTCCGGTCGTAACGGGGTTTATCGGATCCACCGACGAAGGCGTGACCACGACCCTCGGGCGAGGTGCCTCGGATTTCACCGCCTCCCTGGTCGCCAGTGCGCTGCAGGCGGAGGAAGTGTGGATCTGGACGGACGTGGACGGCGCGATGACGGCCGACCCGAGGATCGTCGAGGACGCCCGCGTCCTCAAGGAGATTTCGTATCTCGAGGCCTCGGAGATGTCCTATTTCGGCGCCAAGGTACTCCATCCCATGACCATGCTGCCCGCGGTGAAACAGGAGATTCCCATTCGGATACGAAATACCTTCCGAAGCGGGAACAGCGGTACGCTCATCACTTCGCGCACCTGCGCCGCACCGCTGGGCGTGAAGGCCGTTACGAGTATCGACCGGCTTTGCCTGATCATGGTCGAGGGCACCAGCCTGAGCCGGACGCCGGATACCCACGCGCGGCTGTTCAAGACCACGGCGGACCGCAAGACCCAGGTCATCATGATCACGCAGGCGTCCTCCGAACACGATATCTGCCTGGTCGTCAGTGAAGGAGACAGCCCGGGAACGGTCCGGGCGCTCAAGGATGAGTTCCGTCACGAAGTCGCCGAAGGCAGTCTGGAGGAGATCTCGGTGCAACCCGATCTGGCCGTGGTGGCCGTGGTCGGCGGCGGCATGAAGGGCACCCCGGGCATCGCGGCCCGCACGTTCGGCATACTCGGCGAACACGGGATCAACATCATCGCCATTGCCCAGGGTTCATCGGAACTGAACATTTCATTCATCGTAGGCCGGGACGACCTGCGGAAGACCGTTCAACTGGTGCACGCGTCCTTCGGGCTGGGAGGGGACGGAGATTTTGAGCTCGATTAACCTGTTTCAATACGGCAAGGGCAATATCGGGAGTGCCTTGATCCGGCAGGTGGCGGACCGGGCCGGTTCTTTGGCCGAAGCCACCGGCCTTTACTTCGAATACATCGGTATCTGCGGCCGGAACCAACTGGTTTTCGATCCAGGGGGACTCAACACGGCGTTATGCGGACCCGGCGGCCTGGACCGTTTGCTCGAAGACGGGGATCGTCGCGAGGACTACCCGGGCGCGGCCGCCATGATCGATCGCCTGCTGGGCGGTCCGGGCGGTCCGGGCGGTCCGGGCGATCCGCCCGGGAACCTTTGCATCGTCGACACCACGTCCGCCGAGATGACGGAAGTGCACCTGGCCTGCCTTCGACGGGGCGTCCCGGTCGTGACGGCCAACAAGAAGCCCATCACCGACCGGAGCGCCGCGTACGAAGAGATCCGGCGGCTGGGCCGCGCCGATCGGATGCGGTACTGGTACGAAACGACCGCCGGGGCCGGCCTGCCCATCGTCAGCACCGTCAGGGAACTGGTGGATACCGGGGACGAGGTAACGCGGATCGCGGGATGCCTGAGCGGCACGCTGGGATATATCTGTTCCCAACTCGACCACGGCCGGACCTTCTCCGAGATCGTGCGGGAGGCGAAGGACCTCGGCTACACGGAACCCGATCCGCGGGACGACCTGAACGGGATGGACGTGGCCAGGAAGGCCCTGATCCTGGGCCGCGAGATCGGATACCGCCTTGAGCTCGACGACCTGGAGATCGAAGGCATGGTCTCCGACGCGCTGCTGGACGCGCCGTCGGTGGACGCGTTCATGGACATGCTGACCAGTGAAGACGCGGTCTACGCGCAGCGGGTCGCATCCGGCGGAGATCGCGGACAGGTGCTGCGGTACGTCGCTACGGTGGGAGACGGCACGTGCCGGGTAGGCCTCGAAAACGTGGACCGGGACAGTCCCCTGGGAAGCCTGGCCGGTCCGGACAACATGGTCGTGTGCACCACGAAGCGGTACCGGGACAACCCGCTGATCGTGCGGGGACCGGGCGCGGGGCCGGAGGTCACGGCGGGCGGCCTGTTCGGAGACCTGATCAAGGCGGCAAGGGTGCTGCCGGGCGGCGATCATCCATGACCTTCATACCAGATCCGGGAGCAAGAAATGTCGACGAATGAGATCAAAGTAGGGGTCCTCGGCGCTACCGGTGCGGTCGGGCAGCGGTTCGTCCAGTTGCTCGAAGGCCATCCGTGGTTCAGGATATCCGCCGTCGCGGCCTCGGAGCGTTCGGCCGGCAAACCCTACGCGGAAGCCGTGACCTGGCGGCTGGACACGCCGGTCCCGGAGACCGTGCGCGCGATGCCCGTCGCGCTATGCGAGCCGGGACTGGACTGCGACCTGGTGTTCTCGGGCCTGGATTCCGCGGTGGCCGGTCCGATCGAGGCGGCCTTTGCGGCGGCCGACTACGCCGTCGTCAGCAATTCGAAGAACCACCGCATGGACGAGGACGTGCCGCTGCTCGTTCCCGAGGTCAACGGGGACCATTGCGCGATCATCGACTATCAGCGCAGACGCAGGGGGTATGGCCGCGGGTTCATCGCGACCAATCCGAACTGCTCCACCATCGGACTTACGATGGCGCTTAAGCCCATCGTCGAACGCTTCGGCATACGGCAGGTCGCGGTCACCACCCTGCAGGCCCTGTCCGGGGCAGGATATCCAGGCGTCCCCTCCCTCGAGATCCTGGATAACGTGCTGCCCTACATCGGGGAAGAAGAAGACAAGATGGAGCGGGAAACCCTGAAGCTGTTGGGCAGGTTCAGGGATAACCGGATCGAGCATGCCGGGATCGTCGTCAGCGCGCAGTGCAACCGGGTCCATGTCCAGGACGGCCACATGGAATGCGTATCCGTCGCCCTGGAGACCGAGACCGATACGGACGGTCTCGCCGAGGCGCTGCGCAATCACCGGGGACCGCCCCAGGAACTCGGCCTGCCCTTCGCGCCCGCGCGCCCGGTCATCGTACGCGATGAACCGGACCGGCCGCAGCCGAGGATGGACCGTGACGCCGAAAACGGCATGGCCGTAACGGTGGGCCGGATCCGGCCCTGTCCGGTGCTGGACATGAAATTCGTGGTACTTTCGCACAATACCGTCCGCGGGGCCGCGGGAACGGCCATCCTGAACGCGGAGCTCCTGCGGACCCAGGGATATCTGGACTGAGCGCATGAAACGGTGTATGCAGACCGGCCTCGTCGTATTGCTGCTTCTCGGTGCACGGGCCGCTCCGGGCCAGGAGAACTCGGTCACGGCCGAGGTGAGCCGTACCCGGATGACCGTGGACGAGACGCTAATCCTGACGGTTTCGGTTTCCGGGTCCGATCTGGGTGACGTGCCGAAACCCGTTCTGCCCGATATGCAGCCGTTCATCGTCCTCGGCAATACGTCTTCCTCCTCCTCGAGCTTCAACCTGGTGAACGGTAAACTGTCCTACTCCCGGTCCGTACGGTTCATCTACCAGTTGAAACCCCGGAGGACGGGTACCTTCGTCATCGACGCGGCCGAAGTGATGCTTGACGGCGTCACCCACGAAACGACACCGATCACGATCGAGGTCACGCCGGGGACAACGGGTTCTTCGCAACCGGGCGCATCCCGCGTCGCGCCGTCCGGCGGTTCACCGTCCACGACCGCGGGTCAGTCCACGGCCGCCGGTCGGTCCACGGTGGCGGGTCAGTCCACGGCGGCAGGTCAGTCACAGGACGCCGCGGGCTCGCCGGACCTGGAGGACACGGTCTACATCCGCACCACGCTGGACAAGAGGCGGGCCTACCTGGGAGAGCAGGTGACGGTGACCTATACGCTTTACACCCGCCTGGGCCTGTCGAACGCCCGTTACGACGTGGTCCCCTCCTACACCGGCTTCTGGGTGGAGGAACTCTTCTCCGCCCAGAACCTCGACTTCATGGAAGAGATCATCGGCGGCCGGAGATACGCCGTCGCAAAACTGCGCGAGATCGCTCTTTTCCCCACCGTGACGGGGGAACTGAAACTCGAGCCGTTGTCGATGGTCTGTGACGTGCAGGCCGAACGTTCCCGCAGAAGCCTCTTCGACAGCTTTCTCTCCGATCCTTTCGATACGTTTTTCTCGACTACGCGCCAGATCAGGGTGGTGACCGGCGAGCAGACCGTTCGGGTGCTTCCGCTGCCGGGCGAGGGCCGCCCCGATGGTTTCCGAAACGCGGTAGGCGACTTCTCGCTCAAGGCTATGGTGGATCAGGCCACCACGGAAGTGAACCAGCCCGTGACGCTGACGATCGAACTCACCGGAGAGGGCAACCTGAAGACCGTGGAGGACCCCGAACTGCCGCCCCTCGGCGATTTCAAGGAATACCAGTCCGGGAACCGGGCAGAATACGCGTCGGGCGGGTCGCGGATCTCCGGAACCAAGACCTGGGATCACGTGCTTATCCCCACGGTTCCCGGCGACCATACGATCGCGTCGCTTACCTTTCCCTTCTTCGACCCCGATACGGATTCTTACCGGATAACGATGACCGAACCAGTAACGATTACCGTCCAACCGGCCAGCGGAACGCAGGCGGCAGTCGTCGGCATGCCGCGCAGATCGGTCGTCCGGCAGATCCGCGAAGATATCCATTACATCAAGCCCGATTCGGTTTTCCTGGGCAACCAGGGCGAGGTCCTGTTCCGGTCGACCTGGTACCTGCTGCTGCATGTCCTGCCTGTCGCGGCGATCCTGGCGACGGTCCTGTACCGGTCCCACGCCCATCGCCTGCGGCGCGACGCCGGTTTCGCCCGGCGGCGCCGTGCGAAAAGCACCGCCCTCAACCTGCTGCGCCGGGCCCGGCAGCAACTGGAACAAGGCGCGCCTGACCAGGCCTTCACCGGCATTTCCAATGCGCTGTACGGTTACGTCGCCGACAAGTGCAACCTGCCGACGGCCGGGCTGACGTCGTCCCGCATCATCGAACTGCTCAGGGAACGGGGTGTGGACGAAGACACGGCCGCCCTGGCCAGGGACTGCCTCGACGCCTGCGACCTGGCCCGATTCGCCCCGACGGCCCAAACGGCGGAGCATGCCGGTGACCTGCTCTCCAGGGCCCGGAACAGTATCGAATCTATCGAATCTCAGCTATCCCGAGACCGTTGAAAGCCACCGCGATGCCACATATGCGCGCGGATGGCCTGCCGGCGGCCGTCTCTAACCCGGATCGGAGACCGGAAGCCCGGGGTTTTCGACACCTGGTCGCGAGGGCTCGCCACCTGGTCGCGAGGGCTCGACACCTGGTCCCGAGGCTGGGTGCGATTCCGAGGCTGGGTGCGATTCCGAGGCTGGGTGCGATTCCGAGGCTGGGTGCGATTCCGAGGCTGGGTGCGATTCCGAGGCTGGGTGCGATTCCGAGGCTGGGTGCGATTCCGAGGCTGGGTGTGGTCGTACTGGCCATCGGCCTCGCGGCCACCGGTTGCGCCGAAGACCCGGCGGACCGGCAGACGGCGGAACTGTACCGTCAGGGCAATCTGCTGTACGAGGGCGGCAAATACGCGGAGGCCAGCCGGACGTACGAACGCATCGTTGAACGCGGAGTAAGCAATGGGCACGTGTACTACAACCTGGGGAATGCTTATTACAAGCAGGACCGGATCGGCCTGGCCATCCTGGCCTACGAACGGGCTACCCGCCTCATGCCTCGGGACGGGGACCTGCACAACAACCTGGACCTCGCGAAGGAACGGACGACGGACCAGATCGCGGGCGAAGTGCCGTGGTTCGGCCGGCAGGCGCTGGACGGCGTGACGGTGAACGAAGCCACGGTCGCCGCCACCGCGGCCGGGTTCCTCGCGTCACTGGCGCTGGTGGGCTATCTGCTCGCGAGGCGGCCGCGCGCGCGGACCGCGACCGGTTACACGCTCCTGGTCTCCTGCCTCGCGCTGCTCATGGCCGCCGGGTTCCTGGGCATCAAGATCTACGACAGCGTGTTGAACGAGGAGGCGATCGTCCTGCGGCCGACTGCCGTGGTCAGAACGGGTCCCGACGTATCATCCGAACCGGTTTTTACGCTGCACGAAGGCGCCAAGGTCCAGCTGGTCGAACACCGGAACGACTGGCTCCGAATTCGCCTGCCGGACGGCAAGAACGGCTGGCTGTCACAGGACGATCTCGAAGGCATCTGACCCGCGACGCGTCGGCCCCGATACCCATTTAGCATACAATCCGGCCATAGGAAAACGGAACTTACCCATGTTTACTTCCATATCCGAACCGCAGACCCAGCCCATAGATCCCGGTGACCGGGCATATTGGTCCCAGGTCCGGTCCCAGTTCATGCTGGAATCGGGCCATGCCTATCTCAACAACGCCGCCCTGGGCATGCCTCCCAAGCCCGTTCGGGATGCCGTCGCCGAGGGGTTCCGCCTGATGTCCGAGAACCCGTCGAAGGCCAAGCGGGATTTCCACGGCTACATCGAGTCCGAACTCCGGCCGGCCATGGCCGGTTTCCTGGGTGCGGAGACCGGCGAAATCGCCCTGGCCCGCAATGCGACCGAGGGACTCTACCATATCGTCAACGGACTGGACCTGGCGCCGGGGGACGGAGTCCTGATGACCACGCAGGAGCATCCCAGCGCGGTGCGGCCCTGGCAGGTAAGGGCGGAACGATACGGTATCGAGGTCCGGGAAGTCCATATCCCCAGTCCGCTTGTGGGCACGGACGACATCCTTGAGCGTATATCGGCGGCGATCGACGGGCGGACGAAAGTGCTCTTCTTCTGTCACGTCACCCGGGGGGGATACCTGTACCCGGTCAGAAGACTTTGCGACATGGCCAGGGAGAAGGGGTTGATATCGGCAGTCGACGGCGCCCAGGCAGTGGGGATGCTGGACGTCGACCTGGCCGATGTCGGCAGCGACCTCTACACCAACAGCCTGCACAAGTGGTTCCTAGGTCCCGCCGGCACGGGATTTCTCCATGTAAGCCACGCCATGCAGCCCTCCTTCAACTCCCTCTACGCACCCGCGGCCGAATCTGGCGGCGACGCGCGCCGTTTAGAAATCCAGGGGACCTACGACCTGCCCGTGCGCGCGGCCCTTGGCACTGCCCTGGATTTTCTGAACCGCATCGGAATAGGCAATATCGAGCGGCGCCTGCGCATGCTGTCGGACTACCTGAGAAAGGCCCTGCTGGAAGTCCCCGGGCTGCGGCTGCTCACCAGCCTGTCTCACGATATCTCGTCTCCGGGTTCCACCATCTTCGAGTTCGACGAGACCGATGCGGCGAGGTGGCGCGGTCCCATGGAGGAGGAAGCAAAACTCCACGTGGACGACCACGACCGGGACGGCCACCGGGGGCTCCGCATCTCCACCCACTACTACAACACGACGGATGAAATCGACCGGTGCGTCGACAAGTTGAAGGAGTTGGCACGGCGGGAGGGGCTTTAAGCACGGCCGGCCGGCCCGGCTCAGACCTCGTATCCCAATTCGGCCAGCGCATCGCCCAGCAGGTCCATGGGCAGTGCGCCTTCCGCCTTCTTCCACCGCCCCACTGCTTCGGGCCGCACGACGATACGGCTCAGGGGGATGCCGAGATAGGCTTCAAGCCGGCGAAGAGTCTCTTCCTGCTTCAGTACGAAATCTTCGAACCGGACGGTCATGAGGTGACCGGGCTTCGGCGTCGCCTTCATGAGCCGGTACTGGTACAGCCACGAAATCGCCCGCTGCCGCCGGATGTCCGCCGTGTCCGGATAAGCAATGCCGAAGTCGCCGAGATCGTCGGTTCGGTGCGGGGCGAGGATGCCGTCCCTGGGGTCCCGGATCCAGTGGATGTACCGGATATCGGGATACATGCGGACGATCCACGGATAGATGAGCGTGGTTTCCGGCAGTTTCCAGCCGCGGAAAGGAGCCCCGTTTTCCAGCACGTCCACCAGGTAGGTTTTCACTTTCTCCACGAATTCAGGGTCGATGTCCATCTCCAGCGCCTTCGAGAAATCCCAGGAAGTGCCGCCGGTCCATCTGACGTACTTCGCGAAGATCCGGCAGGCGTCATACAGGTCGTGCGGAGGCACCTTGTCGCCCGAGGCGTTGATCGTCCGGCCCATGTAGACACCGCTTGTGTATAGCGTGTGGGACATGGCCCGCGTGCCGGAGTGTCCCCGGCCAATAATGGTAATGATGGGCATGGTCTGGACCCGGTGGACGGTGACTGCTGGCTGAACAGGATTCGCGATCAGTGATCGGATCGCGGCAGGAGGATCAATGCCAGGTTGTGAACGGATTCTACGAACGGTTATATTACATGCCGTAGCCGAATACAGACAGGCTTAAAACCTTGCATGCATGTATACTTCGCGGTGAAAAGGTGCAAGGGTCGAGCCCGTAAAGGACCCCGGTCTTCAGATGCACGGAAAGGCGCATCGATTTTGACTGGCCATATAAAACGTTCCG
>JAPPBT010000099.1 GCA_026702745.1 Gemmatimonadota bacterium | reverse complement strand
GGCGCGGCCGGTCCTGATGCTGGCCCTGGACAACTGCGGCGTGATCGAGTCCATGACGGCGTCCGTCGCGCGGGAACTGAACAGGCGGGCGGGGATCGACCGGGAACGCATCGTCCTGTGCTATACCCACACCCACAACGCACCCATGCTTACGGGCGCGGCGCCCATGCTGTTCAGTACGGATATCCCGGCGGCACACCAGCGGCATATCGACCGCTATACCGGGGAAGTGTCGGAGCGGCTCGTGGAGGTGGGACTGCGTGCGTTGTCGGACCGGCAACCGTCCCGCTTGAGTTACAGCGAGGGGCACGCCGGGTTCGCGGTGAACCGCCGCGTGCAGATCGGGCCCGTGGACCCCGTGATGCCCATGATACGGGTCGACGATCCGGAAGGAAACCTGAGGGCGGTATGGGTCAGCTATGCCTGCCACTGCACGACATTCGGCCCCGCGGACAACTTCATGTGCGGCGACTGGGCGGGATTCGCGGCCGAGAGGATCAGGCGGAACCACCCGAAGGCCGTTGCCCTGGTCACCATCGGGTGCGCCGCCAACGCGAATCCCTTTCCCCGCACGGGTCTTTCCTTTTCCCGGCGTCACGGTGGAGATATCGCGTGGGAAGTGGACCGCCTGCTCGGGATCACCGGACGTAACCTGCCGGGACGTATTCGGTGCCGCCTGGTCCACGCCTCGCTGCCCTACGACACCTTGCCAACCCGCGAGGCCTGGACGGCCGCAGCAGAGAAACCAGACATCACGGGCTTCCACGCACGGAAGTGGATCGCCCGCATGGACAGCGGCGAAGCCGTCCCGGAAGCGCTCAACTATCCGGTGCAGGGCTGGTCGTTCGGAGACGAACTCGCCATCGTCTTCCTGGCGGGGGAGGTCGTCGCGGACTACGCCTTCAGACTGAGGCGCATGTACGATCCCGCCAGGTTGTGGATCGGCGCGTACGCCAACGACTTCCCCGGTTACATACCCTCCCGGCGGATCTGGAAGGAGGGCGGGTACGAAGGCGGCGACGCCAACGTGTATTTCGGATTGCCCAATCGCTTCGCCGGCGACGTGGAAGAACGCGTCGTCGAAGCGGCGCAGCGGGTGATTCCGGAAACGTTCAGGCGGCCACGGTCCAACGGAGATTGACGCCACCCGCTCCGGCCATGCCTGCGGCCGCACGCTTCGACTATTGCTGAGGCCGCACGTTTCCCGGTCAGGCCCGGCTCTAGATTCCCTTGGGCGCCCGGGCCACGGAAGCCTCCCGCCGCGCCAGTTCCGCGTGCCGCTTTTCGAAGGCGGAACTGCTATCGTCTTCGATCACTTCGAGGTGCACCCCCGTTTCGAATCCGGGCAGATTCCCCTTGTAGAACTCGGGCTGGTAGATGCTCTCGTCGGTGTACTCCCAGACCCGTTGCTTTCCCGCGAGGCCGGGCCAGACCACGCGCAGGATCCGCTTCTTGCTCCGGTAGCGCTGTACCGCCGTGGGTTCGTCGTCGTCGACGGCATAGGTTTCAATGGCCTTCTCGTCGACCTCCACGCCGAGACCGGGCTTGTCCGGCACGTCCATGTATCCGTCCACCACCTCGATCCGTTCGGTCAGCAGGTCGGTCTGCCAGAGTTCGTGGCAGGTGATGTAGGGCAGCTGGGCGTGGGACAGCACCGAACCGATGTGGGCGGCGAAAGTCGTGGTCAGTCCGGCCCCCACCATCTGCAGCCAGAAGGGCTTGTTCAACGCGGCCGCCATGATGCCCTGGCGCATCGTCCCCGAGGCGCCGCCGCCGACCACGAACCCGTCGCTGACCTCCGCCTGCCAGACGTCGTCGCCGAAGTGTTCCACGATGGGCTTCTGGATGCGTTCCCGGAGCATCTGCGCGCCTTTGAGGTCTTTCCGCAGGTAGAAGGGACTTTCGTACATGCCCACGTTCACCCGCTGGTCGAGCTGGGACAGGATCTGCTCCGCTTTCGCCTGGGTGAGGAGAAAACCGTTGAAATCCACGTCGAACCGGTAGTCGACCGGGACGACCTCGCTCACCGCGTCGATCTGGGCGATGATGTCTCGCCAGGGCCGCGCCTTCATCTTGAAGGACGTGTAGCCACGCTGCAGGGACTCCTCCGCCTCCTTGACCCAGTCTTCGGGTGCCATGTCGATATCCCACCACGAAAGGGGGCAGCGGTCCCGCAGCTTGTTGCCCAGCAGGGCGTGTACGGGCACTCCGGCGTCCTTCCCGCACAAGTCGAAAACGGCGATCTGCGGTCCGAATCCGATCTCATCGTCCCACATGAGGGTCCAGGGGTCCTTACCGACCAGGTCGGCGGTATCCGAAGCGCCGTGGCCGTCGGTGATGCTGACCAGGCCGTTGTCGGTCTCCAGCCTGTACACCCAGACGCGCTCGTTATGGGTGTTCGCCCGGGCCATGGCGTGATCGACGTGCGGGGCGTAGAACGGCACGTTCAGGGCCGTTCGTTCGGCGTGCGTGATCTTCATGGAATCCTCCTGCGGTGGAAAGTGTCGGTAGGGTCGGGATGGGCGTGAAGTCTATATTACTAAGGCGGGTGCCAGAAAATGCAATCCATTTATAAACACTGGCCTTGCCTCGGTTTTTCGATCTGGTTACATTCCATTCAGGACGGCTCCAGATCGCTTACCTGGTTAAACAGAGGACCATTTGAAACTCGAAAGTCGGGTCGCTATCGTCACGGGCGGCAGTTCCGGTATTGGCCGAGGTATATCCATCGAACTGGCCAGGGAAGGGGCTCGCGTCGTGGTCTGCGACCTCGTCGAACGTCCGAAGCCTGGCAAGTACCATGACCAGGACGTGACGTCGCCTACCGTGGAGGCCTTGAACAAGATAGGTGCCGACGGCCTATTCGTGCAGGCCGACGTGTCGGACGAAAGGGCTGTGGGCCGCCTGGTGGACCGGACGCTGGAGGCCTTTGGCGGCCTGGACATTCTGGTCAACAACGCGGGGATTTTCGCCCTGGGCGACAGCCAGACGACCCCAATCGAAACGTGGGACCGCATCATGGGCGTGAACCTGCGGGCCCTGTTCCTGACTACGCGCGCCGCCGTGCCGCACCTGAAGGCATCCCGCGCGGGACGGATCATCAACATCGCTTCCGTGCACGCCTTTCACGGCGGCGGCGGTCCGGCGTACGCGCCGGCCAAGGCCGGTGTCGTCAACCTCACGCGGGACACGGCGGTCGAACTGGCGTCGCTCGGCATCACCGCCAATACGATCTGCCCGGGCTATATCGAGACGCCCATCCAGGACTACCTGACCGAAGACCAGGTCGCCGAGGCGCTGGAGAAGACTCCCCTGCCCCGACTGGGGCTGCCGAAGGACATCGGCCGGGCCTGCGTGTTCTTCGCGTCGGACGACGCCGAGTGGATCACTGGAACGGCCCTGCCCGTGGACGGCGGCTGGCTGGCTCCGATCTGGTAAACGACCGGACAGGACTACGTTCAAATGGAGAAACTTTTTGCCATAACCGGCGGTATCTTGGCGCTCCTGGGCGTGGTCGCCGGGGCCTTCGGCGCCCATGGCCTGAAGGACCGGATCTCGCCGGAAATGCTGGAGATCTTTGAGACCGCCGTCCGGTACCAGATGTATCACGCCTTCGGCCTGCTCTTCGCGGCCTGGGCGGTTTCGCGCTGGCCGGGTGCGATCCCGCCGGCGGCGGGATGGTCGTTCATCGCGGGTACGGTGCTGTTCTCCGGCAGCCTGTACGTATTGAGTTTCACGGGCATCCGGTGGCTGGGCGCCGTGACCCCACTGGGCGGGGTGGCGTTCATCGTCGGCTGGCTGCTCCTGGTCTACGGTATATATCGGGCTTGAATCGACAGGGAATCGAATGCGCGTCGTAACCGGAATCATCGCCCACGAGACGAGCACGTTCACGACCGTGGAAACCACCCGGAGGAATTACCAGGAACGGTATGGCGGCCTGCGGGGCACCGACATTCTCAAGGCGTTCAGGGGCGCGAACAAACCCACGGGCGGCTTCATCGAAGGCGCGGAAGCACACGGGTTCGAACTGATCCCCACGATCGTGGCCGAACCCCATCCTAGCGGTCCCACGCCGCGAGCGCTTTTCGACGAGATCGTCGACGAGATGCTGGAGGGTTTTCGCAACGCGGGGCCCATAGACGGCGTGCTGCTCGAACTGCACGGCGCCATGGTGGCCGAGGGCATCGACGATGGCGAAGGGTACATCCTCTCCGCCGTCCGGGACCTCGTCGGGGACGTGCCCATCGTAGGGCAGCTCGATATCCACTCCAACATGACGCCGCTGATGATCGAGCAGGCCGACGTGCTGATCGGCCGGGAGTCCTACCCCGAGGTGGACATGGCGCCCCGGGGGCGGGAATGCGCCGATGTGCTCGTACGGATCCTGAAGGAGGGCTTGCGGCCCACCATGGCACTGCACCAGATCCCCATGGCCTGGGGCATGAACCAGGTGACGGCCCATTCGCCCATGAAGGAGGCGATCGACTACCTCCATGAAATCGAATCGAGGCCCGGGGTCGTCTGCGGATCGATCGCCACCTGTTTCCCGCTGGCGGACATACCCCACATGGGGGCGTCCGTGTATATCGTGACGGACGACGATCGGGAGATGGCCCAGCGCTATGCCGATGAACTGGGCGCCTGGCTGTACGACCGGCGGGCCGACTGGCATTACCCCATGCCGTCGACGAGGGAGACGCTGGAGCGGGTCCACGAGGATGGCCTGTACCCGGCCGTGCTGGCGGACCGCAACGACAATACGGGCGGCGGCTCGCCGGGTGACAGCACGGCCATGCTGCGCACGTTCATCGAGGCCGGACTCGAAGACGCCTGCGTCCTGTACATCGTCGACCCCGAGGCGGTGGACCGGTGCATGGACGCCGGCGTGGGTGCCACGGTTACGCTGGACGTCGGGGGGAAGTCCACGCCGCTGCAGGGTCAGCCGGTGACCATGACGGCGGAGGTGCTGGCCCTGTCGGACGGCAGGTTCCGCTACCACGGCCCCATGCTCGCCGGCCTGGAGGGTACGATGGGACCGTCGGCTCATATCCGGCAGGAAGGCATACACGTCATTCTCGTGAACGAGCGCGAACAGCCTTTCGATACGGCGTTTTCGGAATCTCTCGGTCTGGACCCCAGGGAGATGCGTTACATCGGCGTCAAGTCGTCGGCCCACTTCCGGGCCGGATTCGAACCGTGGGCGGGTGCGATCCACGTGGTCACGGAACCGGGCGTCCATGACGCCGGCGTGGTCGCCTATCACCGCCTCGGCAGGAAACTATATCCGCTGGACGGTACGCAGGGCTGACCGGAACTCGACATGAATACCGCGACCGAAAAAATCGATTCCGCTTCGATCTGGTTCGATCACCAGACACTGATCCGGAACGTGGACGTCCTGCTCACGGTCTACGACCAGGCCGCGCAGGGCGTGCTGGACCTGGCGAACAGCGAGGGTTACTTCGAAGGCGTCGATCCGGAACTGCTGAAGTGGCCGCCTTCGCGGACGCCCGGTGGAACGATAGGACTGGAGGGACTGGGCTACCGCGCGAAGCTGATCGGCGCGATATACGAAGGGGTTCCCCGCCTTCGCGACCAGCGCATGGGCGAGGCTTACGACCAGTTCCGGCGGGTCGCCCCCGATTACTACCAGTCGGTTCAGTTGTACGCCCGCGTGAGGGAGCAGTTCCTGCAGCAGGACCCGAACGCCACCGCCCAGTTCCTCGAACTGTACCAGACGGTCTATGTCGAAGCGCTCCGGGCGAGTAACGTGTTCACCCCGGACGAGGGCGAGGCCGCCCTGGCCGGGGCCAGGCTGTCCCGCGTGCCCCTGTCTCACGCCCAGCCTGTCGCCGAGAAGCTCAAGGACATCGTGCCGGAGGACGACCCCATCTGGCAGGCTACCTATCCCTGCACGCTCGACGGCAGGGAAACCCGCTCCACGCTGAGAGAGATATTCCACAACACCGCGCAGAAAACGCTCGAATACCTGGCCGCCGGCGAACTGCTCGCCGTCCGCTACAATACCTATACCAATTTCGCCTGGTTCGGCTGCGCGGTATGGAAGATCATCAGCGACGCCGAACTGCTGGCCGAGTTCTGCCGCCGGCACGTCCCGAGCAAGTACATCCAGCGCAAGATCGACGGCATCCAGGAGGATATCCTGCTCGGCCAGGCCATGATGGTGGAGTTCTTCCAGGCGCACCAGGAGAACCCCGCGCAGCTCAAGCCTACCGGATACTGGTACGGCCATCACTATACGAGCCTGACCCGGGACATGATCGACCTGACCCATGCCCTGATGGACAAGTGCAACCTGGTCATCTACCGGATCAACCAGCACATGAAGGACCATGAGGAGGAGAGAGCGAGAATCCCCGACGAACTCGCCTCCATGCTGGACCCCATGGTGGTGCCGCCCCTGCTGGACCGGACCGCCGCGGGCCACTTCCTGGAGTATCCGCATGTGGGGCGCAACGCCCGGTATTCGCCCGTCAAGCGCGCCACGAAGCTCTCCCGCTGGATCGGCGCTTCCTGGCGGTACGTCAGGAACAAGCTCGCCATCGAGGAGGAGATCCTGGACGAGCGGGAGCAGCTCGATGCGGCCTGGCACAACAGTCTCACCTGGGCAGACAGGACCCTGAAGATCTTCGGCATTACGGTCAAGGTCCACGTCGATCCCATGGTCGGCGAACTGGCCCGCGTGCTCAAGCTGCACGAGGGGGGGTACAAGGTCCTCTTCTTCCCGACCCACCAGAGCGTCTTCGACCATCCCGTCATGTACAAGGTACTGCAGTCCCGCGTGCTGCTGGACGCCCTGGGCTGGGAAGACTCCCGTCCCTGCACCATCCTGTCCAGATCGGGGCTGACGGAGTACGTGACCTTGCGCCTGGGATCCTGGAGCACGACCCTTTTCGGCGTGAACGCCGCGGAATTCGACCGTCTGCTCGAGGAAGTCGACGGTTACGTGGTCCTGCCCCGCGCGGGAGACACCAACAACGCGACCCAGCGATTCGCCGGACTGCTGGAAAAACGACCGGGCATCATCTACGCCGCGGGGACCACGGCGGCTTTCGACATCCAGTCCATACCCCTGCAGCACGGACTTTTCAGCAAGATTCCGCCCGACGTGGTCATCATCCCCATGGCCTTCAGGGGCATCCATTCCATCTGGCCCAAGTGTCCGAGACGGAACATTCGCATAAACCCGGGCCAGGTCGAAGTCGTGGTGGCGCCGCCCATGATGGGAGAGACCACGCTGTTCCCCCGGCGCCGATCCTTAAGGCCACAGATTGAACCGGCGGCGCTTTTCCAGGCCGTGCAACTCGTTCACCTGCTCAATCCGAATCACCGGCCCTAGCCGCCGCTGAATCCATTCACGCACCAACCGGGCATACCCACCATGAACCCGATAAGAACGCTCAAACGCCTCCTGCTGGCCTGCGGACTGGCCTGCGGGCTGGCCTGGCCGGGCGCGGACGCCGCGGCATCCCGGGTCGACGTCATCTCGCTCACCGGACCGATCGGACCGGTCAGCGTCCAGCACGTTTCCACCGCGCTCGAACGGGCCGAAAACGACCGGTCGGAATGCCTGGTGATCATGCTCGACACGCCAGGCGGGCTTCTCGAGTCCACCCAGTTGATCATCAAGGACATGCTCGCTTCCAACGTGCCGGTCGTGGTCTACGTGGCGCCCAGCGGCGCGGGCGCCGGGTCCGCGGGCGTCTTTATCACCATGAGCGCCCACGTCGCCGCCATGGCGCCGGGCACGAGTATCGGCGCGGCCAGCCCGGTGGGCATCGGCGGCGCGGTCGCGGACTCGACCATGCAGGAGAAGGTCGAGAACTTCTCCGTGAGTTATATCCGGTCCATCGCCGAAAAGCACGGCCGAAACGCGGACTGGGCGGAACTGGCGGTGCGGAAGGCCGAGGCACTGACCGACCGGGAAGCCGTGGAGCAGAACGTCGTGGACCTGAACGTCGCCACGCTGGACTCCCTGCTCATTCGGATCGACGGCACCGTGGTCGAAGTCCGCGAAGGAAGCCGGGTGTTGCGCACGAAGGACGCCGAGGTGAGTATTCGCGAAATGAGCTGGCATCACCGGGTACTGAGCGTGCTTTCCAATCCCAACATAGCCTATCTCCTGATGATGCTCGGGTTCTACGGGCTCATCTACGAGTTCATCAACCCCGGGGCCATCTTCCCCGGCGTAGTGGGCGGCATGTGCATTGTCATCGGGCTTTTCGCCCTGCAGACGCTGCCCATCAACTACGCGGGGCTTTTGCTGCTTATGCTTGGATTGGGATTATTCGTCACGGAACTGTTCGTGGCCAGCGGGGGCCTCCTGACCCTCGGCGGCGCCGTCTCCTTCACGATCGGTTCGATGATGCTCATCGATTCGCCCGATCCCTATCTCCGCATTTCCCTGTATGCCATCATTCCGGCCGTGATCGCGACCGCGGCCTTCACGCTTTTCGCCGTGGGCTACGCGCTGAAGGCCCAGAAGCGGCGCACGACCACGGGCAGCCAGGGACTGATCGGCGAGACCGGCCGCGCGCACGCGGCCGTGGACAGCCGGAACGGCAAAGTGTTCGTACACGGTGAATACTGGTTCGCCACGAGCGAAACGCCAATCGAGCCCGAAACGCCGATTCGGGTAGTGGAGGTCAATGGTCTGCGACTCAAGGTGGAAAGCCTGGATTCAGGCACGGACGCAACGTAACAAGGGGGGACGCCCATGTTCTTTGACGGATTTCAGCTGTCTACGATCGTAATCATCCTGATCCTCATCGTACTCTTCACCAACGCGGTCAAGATACTCCGCGAATACGAGCGGGGTGTAATATTCCGGCTGGGCCGGCTTTCCAAGGCCCTTATCGGGAAGAACGGACCGGGTATCATTATCCTGATCCCCGGCATCGACAAAATGGAGAAGGTCAGCCTGCGCACCGTGACCAAGGACGTGCCGGCCCAGGACGTGATCACCCGGGACAACGTGTCCATCAAGGTGAACGCGGTGATCTATTTCCGGGTCATCGACCCCGAACGGGCGATCACCGAGGTGGAGGATTTTCTGCAGGCGACCCACCAGCTGGCCCAGACCTCGTTGCGGAGCGTACTCGGACAGGTAGAACTGGACGATCTCCTGTCCAACCGGGACAAGATCAACGAGGATCTGCAGATCCTGCTGGACCAGCAGACCGAACCCTGGGGCATCAAAGTGTCCATGGTCGTCATTAAGAACGTCGACCTGCCCATCGAGATGCAGCGGGCCATGGCCAAGCAGGCGGAAGCGGAGCGGGAACGCCGGGCCAAGGTCATCAACGCCCTGGGCGAGCAGCAGGCCGCGGAAAAACTCTCCGAGGCCGCCCACGTCATGGGCACCCATCCCGTCGCCGTGCAGTTGCGTTACCTCCAGACCCTTTCGGTCGTGGCGGCGGAGAACAACTCCACCACGCTGTTCCCCGTTCCCATCGACCTTTTCAAGCCTTTCGTGGACGCGATGAAACCGGCGGTTTCGGTCGGCTCACCGGTGACGGATTCCGGCGCACAGGAGCCGGCCGGCTCACCAGATTCGGGCGGCGCGGCGAATCCGGGTTCAGGCGCGGCGGAGCGTCCGGGCGAGGAGGCGCGATAGCTTACGAGATCGCCTGATCGAAATCCGACTGAATCGGTCAACACGCAATGTTTCCAATGACCCGCAGAAAGGATGATGCGATGACCGATTTACAGGGAGTAACACCGATCAGGGACTGGCCGGAGGACGAAAAGCCCAGGGAGCGTCTGCTCAAGTACGGCATACACACACTGTCGGACACGGAATTGATCGCGCTGCTCCTGCGCACGGGAAACGGCGCGGGGGGCAGAGACGTCATTGAAATCTCCAGGGAACTCCTGCAGCACTTCGGCGGCCTGCGCCACCTTGCCACCCGGGAATTGAGCGAGTTGTGCCAGGTGTCGGGTGTGGGACCCGTCAAGGCCGCCCAGATCGCCTCCGCCATCGAAATCGGCCGCCGGCTCGAAGCGCAGGACATGGATAAGAAGTCCTTCATTTCGAGCACGGACGTGGCGCGCTACTTCATGCCGCGGCTTCGGGACCTGCGCAAGGAGATCTTCATGGTCCTGATGCTCGACGCGCGCAACTGCCTGATCCGCGGCGTGACCGTGTCGGTGGGCAGTCTTACAGCGAGCATCGTCCATCCCCGCGAAGTATTCAAACCCGCCATCCTCGACTCGGCCGCCTCGGTGATCTTCGTACACAACCATCCCAGCGGCGATCCCACGCCGAGCCAGGACGACCTCAAGATCACCGCCCAGCTTGTCGACGCGGGCCAGATGATCGACATCAAGGTGCTGGACCACATCATCATCGGGCGAAAGTCCTTTACCAGCCTGGCCGGCAAGGGTTTAATATAGCGGCCAGCCTGGCCAGCCTGGTTAGCCTGGTCAGCCTGGTGCGCATATCACCCGGAGGATGGTGTGGCATCTTCGAACAACGAACGGATCAGGATCGGCTTCGTCGGCGCGGGATTCATGGGTCAACTGGTCCACCTGCCCAATTTCACGGAGATGGCCGGTTGCGAGGTGGTCGCCCTGGCCGACCGCAGGCCCCGGCTGGCGCGGTTGGTGGCTGACCGATTCGGGGTCACGAAAACCTGCGACTCCCACGAGGAACTCTGCGCAGACCCGGCAATCGACGCCATTGTGCAGATCACTTCGGACGACGCCCACGCACCGGTTTCCATCGACGCGCTGAACGCGGGCAAGCACGTCTATCTCGAGAAGCCCATAGCGACCAACCTGGCCGATGCCCGCCGCATGGTCGAAGCCGCCGATCGCAACGAACGCCAGCTGATGGTCGGGTACATGAAACGCTTCGATACCGGCGTTGAACTGGCCCGTTCGATCATCGAAGAATTGACCTCATCCGGCGAAATCGGGGCGATCACCCACGCCAGGGGCCACTGCTTCGCCGGAGACTGGATCTGCAACGCCGGAACGCCGATCCGAACGGACGAGAGCTACCCGGAAGTCGAGCCGCGGCCCCCGGATTGGCTGGAGCAGGAACGCGTCCGCGAGATCTACAGCCTGAACAACCTGTATTGCCACAACATCAATCTGATGCGCTACCTGCTGGGCGAGGTCCGGGTACTGAATTACGCGGCCCTTGACGGCCCGACCAAATTGATGGTATTCACCATGGACGGCTTTAACACGGTGCTGGAACTGGGACGCCTGACGGCGAATTTCTGGGACGAGGGCGTCAAGGTGTATTTCGAAGACGGATGGGTGGAGGTCCTTACGCCGCCCCCGCTGCTCAGGAACGTGCCGGCCCGGGTCTCGGTCTACCAGGCGGGTGACGTACAGGAGCACGCCCAGCCGCAGGCGCCGAGGGACTGGGCGTTCCGCCGGGCGAATGCCCACTTCCTGGATTGCATACGGTCCGGCGACCCGGTCCGTTCCTCCGGGGCGGACTCCATCCGCGACCAGGAACTGCTGGAAGAAGCGTTCAGGCGGTTTTAGAAAGGAGCACATGCCCAAGATGATGGAACCATCCGAAATCAAAAACGCGCTGGAAGCGTGCCGAAGCCAGTTGTCCTATCTCTGGAGGGGTCTTTGACATAGAGAACCGGCAGGCGGAGACGGCCCGGCTCGAAGGTGTCACGGGCGAACCGGACTTCTGGAACAACCAGGCCAGGGCCCAGACGGTCAGCCGGCAGATCAGCGATCATAAGAAGATCATCGATGGCTGGAACGAGATGGGCAGCCAGGCAGAGGACCTGGAAACCCTCTTCGAAATGGCCGTAGAGGAGGACGACCGGGACGCTTTCGACGAAATAGAAGAAGGGGTCCGGTCGCTGCAGGGCCTCCTGGAGGCGGCGACGCTGCAGAGCATGCTGTCGGCCCCCGACGACACGAAGAACGCCATCGTTTCCATTCACCCCGGGGCGGGCGGTACCGAGTCCCAGGACTGGGCGGAGATGCTCATGCGCATGTACCTGCGCTGGATGGAATCCCGGGACTACGCCTTCGATACCCTGGACCTGCAGCCGGGCGAGGAAGCCGGCATCAAGAGCGTATCCATCGAAGTCTCGGGCGAATACGCCTACGGGTACCTCAAGGCGGAAGCCGGCGTCCACCGCCTCGTGCGCATCTCCCCCTTCGACTCGAACCACCGGCGGCACACCTCTTTCGCCTCGGTTTCCGTGTTGCCCGAAATCGACGATCCGGGCGATATCGATTTAAGCGAGACGGACCTGGAGATCGACGTCTACCGGGCGAGCGGCGCCGGTGGCCAGCACGTGAACAAGACCTCTTCGGCCGTACGCATAACCCACCGGCCTTCCGGCATCGTCGTGCAGTGCCAGTCCGAGCGATCCCAGCACCGCAACCGGGAAAGCGCCATGAAGGTGCTCATGTCCCGCCTCTATCAGCAACGGCAGGATGAGATCCGGGAGAAAAGGGAACGTCTGGAAGGCGACAAGAAGGACATCGCATGGGGCAGCCAGATCCGATCCTACGTGTTCCACCCCTACACCATGGTAAAGGACCACCGGACAGGAACGGAAATCGGCAATATCCAGTCCGTGATGAACGGCGGGATCGATGCCTTCATCGAGGCCTATCTCCGTGGTGGCGACTCCGAGCAAAGTGGCTGAAACCGCCCCGGCGCGTTTGCCGCCCGCCCCGGTCCCGCGCACGGCCATCCGCATGCCGCCCGCCCCGGTCCCGCACCCTGTTCCGGAAGTCCTTTTTCGTTGACAGGAAGGCCCGTCGCGCCTATATTCCGGTGCCCGTCCGGCCAGGCCGGCGGCGCATCGATCAATCCGCAGCGCGCCTCTACCGGGGTCCGCCACCAACCATGAAGTCCTTCGGAGCAAACGGGTGAGCAGCCCGATCGAATTCAACCGACAACGGTACAGCAAGCTCGAAGAGATCCGCGCGCGCGGCATCGATCCGTACCCCGTCCGCTACGACGTAACCCATCCCGCCCAGTCCATCCTCGATCAGGCAGAAGCGCTGATCGAATCCGCCGAGCCCGTTTCGGTAGCGGGAAGGATCACGTCCAAGCGGGGCCACGGCAAGTCCGGCTTCTCCCACCTGCTCGATCGCACCGGCCGTATCCAGATATACGTCCGGCTCGACCGCGTCGGACCGGACGCCTACGAGGTCTACGACCAGTTGATCGAGGTCGGGGACTACCTGGGCGTAAATGGCACCGTCTTCACCACCCGGACCGGTGAAACCACCGTCATGGCGAACGAACTGACGCTGCTGTCCAAGTCCCTGCGCGCCTTGCCCGAGAAGTGGCACGGTCTCCGGGATATCGAGACGAGATACCGGCAGCGCTACGTCGACCTGATCATCAATCCCGGGGTCAAGGAAGTCTTCCTCAAGCGCTCGCACCTCATCCGGTCCATCCAGCGGTTCATGGACGGAGAAGGTTTCGTCGAAGTCGAAACGCCGATCCTGCAGCCCCTGTACGGCGGCGCGCTGGCCCGTCCCTTCAAGACCCACCACCAGGCACTGGACATGCCGCTTTACATGCGCATCGCCGATGAACTCTACCTCAAGCGGCTGATCGTCGGCGGCATGGAGCGCGTGTATGAAATCGGGCATGATTTTCGTAACGAGGGGATCGACCGCACGCACAACCCCGAATTCACCATGCTGGAGTTTTACATCGCCTACGTCGATTACCAGTACGTCATGGATCTGGTGGAGCGCCTCTTCGTCGCGGTCTTCGAGGAGGTGAACGGCACGCTGGAGCACACCTACCAGGACCAGGCCATCGATCTGAGCCCGCCCTGGCCGAGGATACCCATGCTCGACGCCATCCGCGAATACAGCGGTATCGACGTCGCCGGCCTTTCGACCGGGGAACTCGCCGCGGTCTGCGGCGAACGGGGACTGGCTGTGGACACCGGCCTGGGCCGGGGCCGGATGATCGACGAACTCTTCGAGCACTTCGTGCAGGACCGCCTGGTGAATCCGACCTTCATCACGGATTACCCCGTGGAGATCTCCCCCCTGGCCAAGCGCCGCCAGGACGATCCCGACCTGACCGAACGGTTCGAACTCTTCATCTGCGGTAGCGAGTTCGCCAACGCATTCACCGAATTGAACGACCCGGTGGACCAGCGCCGCCGGTTCGAGGAGCAAGTGGAAATGCATAGGAAGGGCGACGGGGAGGCCCACACCATGGACGAAGACTTCCTGCGCGCCATGGAATACGGCATGCCGCCCACCGGGGGATGTGGCATCGGCATCGACCGGTTGGCCATGCTGGTTACCGACTCGGCCAACATCAAGGACGTGCTCCTCTTTCCCCACCTGCGCAGGGAAATCTTCGAAGGCGGCCCCGGCGGCCCGGACGAAATGGATGAGGCCGAGGTCGACGCGGAAGACGGCCCCGACGAAGCGGATGGCCGGCCGGCCCGCGCGTCGGGCGCACAGGATGCCGAATAGTGCCGCGCAAACGATGGTCATACGAATGGTTCATCGCCCTGAGATACCTGCGCTCCAAGCGGCAGAACCGGTTCGTCTCCCTCATCACGTACATATCCGTGGGCGGCGTGCTCGTGGGCGTTGCCGCCCTCGTCATCGTCCTCTCGCTGTTCAACGGATTTGAAAGCGAAGTCCGGGAACGGATTATAGGAGAGCGCGCGCATATCAACGTGTATTCGCTGCTCGGCGATGGTTCGATTTCCGAATACGATCCGTTGATCGACGTCATCCTGTCGGTGGACGAGGTGGTCTCGGCCGCGCCATACGTGCTGGAGAAAGCCGTCTGCGCACCGGTGCCCACGACGCGAAATGCCGCGGCAGGCGTCATTGTGCACGGGCTGGACATCGCATCGGGCCGCCTGGCCACGAACCTCGAGCAAAATATCGCCTTCGGCGCCCTGGACCTGACGGCCGCGCCCGATCCGGCCAATCCGGACGGACGACCGCTGCCCGGGATCGTCCTGGGCCGAGGCCTCGCGGACCAGCTGGGGATCGTCGTCGGCGAAAGGGTGGCCCTGGGCAACATCCAGGGTTTCTCGCTGACCTCGGCGCTCACGCCGTACATCCGGCCCTACAGGGTCACGGGCATTTCGGAAACCGGTTTCTACGAGTATGACGCCTCCTCCGCCTATGTCTCCCTGGACGAGTCCCAGAAGCTGTTCAAACTCGGAAGCGATATAAACGGCATTGCCGTCCGGGTTGCCGACCGGGACCAGGCGGGTCGTATCTCCGAAGAGATCGAGTCCGCGCTGAACCGCTACGTGGAGGAGACCGCCGAATCCCCTGTTGCGTCAAGCCCGTCCGTAGCGTATTTTACGGTAGACTGGATGCAGCGGCACAAGGGCCTGTTCCGGTGGATGACGCTCGAGAAATGGGGCTCCTTCGCCATTCTCAACCTGATCATCCTGGTGGCCGCTTTCAACATCGCCAGCACCCTGATCATGGTCGTGCTGGAGAAGACCCGGGACATCGGCATTCTGAAGTCCATGGGAGCCACCGCCGCCAGCATCACCAGGGTGTTTATCATCCAGGGTTCCGTGGTAGGCATCCTGGGCACCCTGCTCGGTTGCGTGATCGGCTACGTGCTCTGCTGGACGCAGCGCACTTTCGAGTTCATCGCGCTGCCGCCGGACATCTATCTGATCGACGCGCTGCCCGTGCGGGTCGACCCGCTGGATTTCGCAAGTGTCGCCCTGGGATCCATGCTGATCTGCGTGGTGGCCGCTGTCTATCCGGCCCGGAAGGCCGCCGGCCTGGTGCCGGTCGAGGCGATCAGGCACGAATAGTGAACACGATGAACGCGCCGCGGGACGCTGGAGGTGGACTGGAAGCCAGGGGTATGGCCTACGAACCGCCCATAGCGGACGACAGCCGGACCGATGAAGTACTGAGCGCAAGGAGCCTGACCAGGGATTTCCTCTCAGGCACCGGCCGGCTCGAGATCCTGAAGGGCATCGACATCGATATCCGCCGCGGGCAGATCGTGGCGATCCACGGCGCGTCGGGCGCGGGCAAAAGCACCCTGCTGCATATCCTGGGTACGCTGGACCGGCCCACTTCCGGCCAGGTCTTCATCGGCGAAACGAACGCGTTCGACCTGCCGGAAGACCGGCTGGCGGAGTTCCGCAACCGGTCCGTGGGGTTTGTCTTCCAGGCCCATCACCTGCTCCCCGAGTTCTCGGCGCTGGAAAACGTGATGATGCCGTTGCTGGTGGGAAGATGGGACTGGGACACGGCACGCGATCGGGCCCGAGGCCTGCTCGCGGAGGTGGGACTGGAGGCGCGTCTCGACCACAAGCCGGTCGCGCTGTCCGGCGGAGAACAGCAGCGGGTCGCCGTGGCCCGGGCCCTGGTAGGTCGGCCCCATATCGTGCTGGCGGACGAGCCGTCCGGCAACCTGGACCGCGGGAACGGGGAAGCGTTGCTGGACCTGATGTGGGATATGTCCCGCAGGCACGGACAGGCCTTCGTCGTCGTGACCCATGACGAGGACCTTGGCCGCCGCGCGGACTGCGCATTCAGGCTGGAAGACGGCCTGTTGAATGCCGTTGCGGCCTAGGACGGGACCAGGAAAGGTGCCTGGGTTGGCGGTTTGTGAGGTCGAAAGCGGCGGGCTGTGAGAGCCCCCGGCATGGCGACCAGAGGTTCTTCGGAGATGAAAACGACGTCCTGTTCACAATGCGGCCTGTCCGTGGCGGAATTCGGCGAATCGGGACAGTTGGGATGCGCCGCATGTTATCGCGCCTTCAAGGAGACGCTTGTCCCGCTCTTCAAGCAGATACACGGCAATGAGTTCCACCGGGGCAAGGTCCCCGTGTCCGATCCGTCCCGGCAGAAGATACGACGCGAACTGATCGACCTCAGGCGGGCCCTGAAGAAGGCCGTCGGCCGTGAAGCCTACGAACAGGCAGCGGACCTGCGGGACCGCATCAAAGAACTCGAACGCGGCTCGGACCTGCACCAGGTAGCCCATGGATAGCAGCATGGACAGGCGTATGGATACCGGAATGGAAAACCTGTACACGGAACTGCTGGTCGACGTGCCGCAGTGGTGCGTGCCCGAGGGCGAGACGGCGGACCTGGTGATCAGCAGCCGGGCCCGTCTTGCGCGGAACCTGACCACCCTGCCCTTCGTGCACCGTTCGATCAAGAACGAGCGGTTCCGCGTGATCGAACAGGTGGAAAATGCCGTCCAGCAAAGCGAAAACGTGGCGCGGTCGGTGTACCTTTCGCTGCTGGACACGTCGGAGCTGGACCGCGGGGTACTGGTGGAAAGGCGGTTGATCAGCCCGTCGCTGGCGGAGGGAACGCGGCCTGCCGGCGTGTTCATCGGTCCCGGAGAAACCTTCAGCCTCATGGTGAACGAGGAAGACCACCTGCGTCTCCAGACCATAAAGGGCGGCCTGCAGGTGCGCGCCGCCTGGCAGGAAGCGGACAAAATCGATACCGAACTGAGCAAAACACTTGATTTTGCCTTCTCGGATGAGTTTGGTTATCTAACGTCCTGTCCCAGCAACACGGGCACCGGAATGCGGCTGTCGGTGTTGATGCATCTGCCGGGTTTGACCCTGGCGGACCAGATGGCGTCCCTGGGATGCGCCATGGAGGAAATCGGATTCACGGTGCGGGGACTGCATGGCGAAGGCACCGGGCGGTCGGGCAACATGTACCAGGTGTCCAATCAGTGCACCCTGGGACACGCCGAGGAGGAGATCGTCGACCGGCTCGATCGCGTATCGCGACAGCTGGCCGCCTTCGAGGAAAGAGCCTGCGACGCCCTGGCAAGCAGGGCGAAACGCCAGACGGAGGACAGGGTAGCCCGGGCATACGGCCTGCTTAAGCATGTCCGGCTGCTTGGCGAGATGGAAGCGCTGGATGCCCTGTCCATGCTCAGGATGGGCACGTTTATGGAGCTCTGCCAGGGCATGGAGACCAGTGCATTCAACCAGTTGATGATCGCGATACAGCCCGCGCACATCCGGATGACCTCGGGCCGGGAAATGACGGCGGAGGAACTGGACGAGCGCCGCGCGGAGCTGGTCAGGGAACACCTGAGGTTCTAAAGAAAGACGGCGAACACACTCCGGCCAGGGGTTTCGACCCCGGATCATGAAGGGAGGGATGCTCGAGATGCCCCAGGGAAACAACAATAAGTTTACGGAACGGTTCAAGCGGGTGATGCACATCGCCCGGGAAGAAGCCGCCCGACTGCAGCACGACTACATCGCCACGGAACATCTGCTGCTGGCCTTCATCCGGGATGGGGAAGGGACCGCGGCCGCCATGCTGCGCAATATGGGCATCGACCTCGAAGACCTCCGGCAGTCCATCGAAGAGGCCACGGTATCCCAGTCGAGTGCGCTTACGATCGGCCAGGTGCCCTTTACGCCAAGGGCGAAACAGGCCCTGGAGATCGCCGCGCACGAAGCCAACAACATGAAATCGAAATACGTGGGGACCGAGCACCTGCTGCTTGCGCTGGTCCGTGACAAGCAGGGGATCGCCTCCCAGATCCTTTCGACCTACGACGTGACGTTCGAGAAAATCAAGGAAGAGATCCAGAACATCCAGAGCGACCGTTCGGTGACCAAAAAGGACGCCCAACGGAGCCGGACGCCCTTCCTGGATCATTTCGGCCGCGACCTCACCGAAATGGCGCGCGGCGGCAAGCTCGATCCGGTCATCGGCCGCGACAAGGAAATCGAACGGGTCACCCAGGTCCTCAGCCGGCGGAAGAAGAACAACCCGGCGCTGATCGGCGAGCCCGGCGTGGGCAAGACCGCCATCGCCGAAGGGCTCGCGCAGCGCATCGTGCAGCGCAGCGTCCCCCAGATCCTGGAGAACAAGCGCGTCGTGACGCTGGACATGGCCTCGATCGTGGCCGGGACCAAGTACCGCGGACAGTTCGAAGACCGGCTGAAGTCCATCATGGCCGAGATCACCAAGTCGGACGAGGTGATCATCTTCATCGACGAGCTTCATTCGATCGTCGGGGCGGGCGGCGCCGAGGGCAGTCTCGACGCGTCCAACATCTTCAAGCCGGCCCTCGCCCGGGGCGAACTGCAGTGCATCGGCGCCACTACGCTTGACGAGTACCGCAAGCACATCGAAAAGGACGGCGCGCTCGAACGCCGGTTCCAGAAGGTGATCGTGGACCAGCCGAGTATCGAGGAAACCATCGACATGCTGAAGGGGCTGCGCAGTCGATTCGAGGAATACCATCACGTCAAGTATACGGACGACGCCCTCGAGTTCGCCGTGAAGCAGTCCGACAGGTACATCAAGGACCGCTTCCTCCCGGACAAGGCCATCGACATCATCGACGAGGCGGGATCCAAGGCGCAGCTGTCCAAGATGACGGTCCCCGAGGAGATCCGGGAGATCGAGGAACAGCTCCAGGCCATTCAGGAAAAGAAGGTGGAGGCCGCCCAGCAGCAGGAGTTCGAACGCGCGGCCGCGCTGCGGGACCGCCAGGAGGAGTTGCAGCGCGAGTACGACGAGGCGTTCATGGCCTGGCGTGAACGGGTATCCGACCAGGTGGTGACCGTCACAGAGAACGACATGGCGCAGATCATCTCCAGCATGACGGGCATTCCCATGTTCCGGCTCGAGGAACAGGAATCGAAGAGCCTGCTGCGCATGGAGGACGAGCTGAAGAAACGGATCATCGGCCAGGACATGGCCATCCAGGTGCTGAGCAAGGCCATCCGGCGTTCGCGTTCCGGGCTGAAGAACCCCAACCGGCCCATTGGATCGTTTCTCTTCCTCGGGCCGACCGGCGTGGGCAAGACGGAACTGGCCAAAATCCTGGCCTCATTCCTCTTCCAGGACAGCGACGCCCTGATCTTCATCGACATGTCCGAATACATGGAGAAGTTCAACGTCTCCCGTCTGATCGGCGCGCCGCCGGGTTACGTGGGATTCAACGAAGGCGGGCACCTGTCGGAGAAGGTGCGGCGCAAACCCTATTCCGTCATACTGCTGGACGAGGTGGAAAAGGCCCATCCGGACGTATTCAATATTCTCCTTCAGATCCTGGACGAGGGCACGCTGACCGACAGCAACGGCCGCCGGGTTGACTTCCGCAACACCATTATCATCATGACTTCCAACCTCGGCACCCGGGACATCAACAAGGCCGGAGGCCTGGGCTTCCAGCAGGACGCCAGGGTCGATTACGAAAAGATGGAAGCCACGGTGAAGGATGAGGTGAAGAAACTGTTCAATCCAGAGTTTCTGAACCGCCTCGACGAATCGGTGGTCTTCCGCCAGTTGAACCCGTCCGATATCTCCCGGATCATCGATCTGCAGCTCAAGGAAATCAACGAAAGGATGAGCGAGCGGGGCATCCGCATTTCATTGACGCAGAGCGCGCGGGAACTGTTGTCCGAAAAGGGATACGACCCGGTCTACAACGCCCGGTTCATGAACCAGACCATCCAGCGCATGCTCGAGGATCCGCTAGCGGAAGAGCTGCTCAAGGGCAAGTTCGGCGACGGCGATGAAATCAGGGTCGGCAAGAAGGGCGAAAACCTGACGTTCTACAAGGCCGAGACCGCCGATTCCGGTAAAGCGCCCGTCCTCACCGAGTCGGAAGCCTGAAAGCCCCCGTGACGGACCGAGTCCGTCCAGCCATGTCCGGTTGAGACCCTCGGACGGGAACCCGCGATGTGGGACGCGCGTAGAATCGACAGCCGGTTCGCTTGCGTCGAGTTCACGTCGATAGCCGGCTTCTGCCGAATGATTACCTGCATGGACGGGGAAGTTGCCTTAGTGTCTTCAAAGTCATCCATGTACCTAAAACCCTTCCTAGTTCTGATCCTGACGGGCGGGATTCTTGCCTCCGCGTCCGTGAGTCCCCGGCAAGTCTTCGGACAACAGCAGCAGCCTTTGATCGCCGAGGTGCGTATCGAGGGCCACGCCAACGTGGATGAACCCCTCATCCGGTCGATGACCGTGCTGAAAGCGGGTAACCCGTACAATCCCCGGGACGGCGCCACCACGATCAAGCAGCTGTACCGGCTGGGTTTGTTCGAGGACATTCGCATCTACGTCGGCGGAGGC
>JAPPBT010000098.1 GCA_026702745.1 Gemmatimonadota bacterium | reverse complement strand
CATACAATTACCGCCTCCGCGTCGAGAAGTTCAGCATGTCTCCCGACGGCATGACCGGATCGCCCGACAGCATGACCGGATCGCCCCTGGTTCCGGCTTACGGTTACCGCTGGCTGGAGACGCTTGAGGAAACGCAGGACGGCTGATTCCGCGGGCTGGTACCGGCTGCTGGAGCACGCATCGCTAAAAAACGTCGATAACCAGGTTCCAGGTTGGGTGAACGCCGCCATTCCAAAGAGGTACTCATGTTGACCGACGAACAGGTAATTCAGTACCGGGAAGACGGCTATCTCGTTTTTGAAGCCCTGATACAGGGAGAGCGACTGGCCGGGTACAAGCAAGTATTCGATGAACTCGTCGCCAGGGGGCGCCGATTGGCCGAACAGGAACCGCACTGGTCACTCGAGCTGGACGAACGGGGCGAACCCCGGGCGGGTCTGCTGCACAAAGTCCAGGGCGTATGCGTTGTCGACGACCGCGTGCTGGAACTGGCGCGCGAACCGGCGATTGTGGACCGCGTAGCCGCGTTGATCGGCGAGCATCTCGACGTGTTCGGCACCAAGTTCTTCCCGAAGCTGCCCGACGGCGGAACGTCCACGGGATGGCACCAGGACAACTTCTATTTCGGGACCGATACGGATCGCATCGTCAGCTGCGGGATCTACCTGGAAGATGCGGACGTGGAGAATGGCTGCCTGCGGGTAGTGCCGGGCAGCCACCGGATCGGTGAGATCGTCGAGCACCGCAGGGAGCTAAGCAGGCATGGCAGCTGGACGAAGGTCGATGAAGCGCAGGCCGTGGACCTGGTCATTCCCGCGGGCACGGTCGTGCTGTTTTCCGCCAATCTCCTGCACGGCGCCTACGACAACCACAGCAGCCGCACCCGCTACAGCACGGCCTGGCATTATATGCCTGAAGATCTCAATCCCGAGAAGTTCCGCAAAGGGGTTTACGAAGACCGGCACGTGGCAAGGAAGGTCTGAACAGCAAATTGAAGCACGTAACCGCGCAGGGATTATCTATTTTACTTACGCAAAACACAATTGAATGCTGACATCTTCAAATTTGAACTCACAATCTGAAGCGGAGATGCTTCCAGTTCAGCCTTGAGATCTTCGGCGAAGAAGAAGTGTAAATAGTGCGGCGCTCCCAGCACGAATCCGTCTCCCTCCTCCAGGGTCTCGTAATCGGGAGCGAATTTACGGTAGTTGTCATCGTAGAGGTCATCGTAACCCTCCAGTACGGAATCCAGGACCGTCTGCGAAAGAAAAACCTCGCCATTTGGATACAGCACACGCGCGATCTCTTCCAGAAAAGCGATACGTGACGCGCGGTGCGGGACATAGCAATAAACGTTTCCCACAAATGCAGCGGCAAGTGAGGCGTCGGGGAAAGGCAGAATCGGCATCTCGTATTGTAGAAACGTCGCGTCGATGCGTTCCGCTTTCGCATTTCGCTTTGCCTGTTCAATCTGTTTCTCGGCGACATCAATACCGGTGACGTCGTATCCCAGCCGCGCTAGGGCGAAGCACAATCGCCCGGTCGCGCATCCAATGTCCAGCAAGGGACTGTTTATCGGGTACTTTCCTGCGAACGCCTGTTCCGCCTCCCGAATACCGTTTTTCAGTTCGCCTTTTCGAATATCAAGTTCTTCAGGACCATTGTATTTATCCTTTACGGAGTGCAATAATCTCTGGGATTCCCGTGTTCTGTTGGCGGCCATTGGCGGTATCGTCTTGATGGCTGACGGAACGAGAAGTGCCTGGAATACAAGTGCCCCGGCCCGCGCTCAATAAATTCCCGGCACGATCCGGTACTTCACCCGCTCCCGGTACTCCTCCCACTGGTCGGCGCCGTATTTCTCGGCGCAGTGACGGTCGTCGTCCCATTGCCGGTACACGAACAGGGACACGATGAAGATGAAATAGGTCCAGGCCCAGAAGTTCGCGAAGTGGCCGAATATCAGGGCGATGGACAGGGCAAGGAACCCCTCGCCCATGTAGTTCAAGTGGCGGGCCAGACCCCACAGACCGCTGCACAGGATCCTGCGGTCGCCGGACTGTATATATTTCGGCGCAATAAGGCCGAGGAACTTGCGGTCGGGCCATCGCTTGAAGGTGTATTTCTGCAGGTTGGCGCCGCGCGAGATGCCCCAGCCAAACAGGAATAGGGCGGACGTGCCGATGAGCCAGAAATTCGTCCACGCCGGAGAGAATCCGGGGTTCGGGTACGCGGCCATCCCCCAGAGCGGAAGAATGAACAGCCAGCCGTAGACCACGAGGCAGCCCCAGATCAGCTTGAAGCCGACATTCTCGTGGATCAGGTCGTAGGTGTATAGCTGTACGCGCTCAAAGATCATGTAGTCCATGATGTAGAAAGTGAAGAACGCCGCGTAGAGGATGACGCCCGGATTGGCGTTCTCGCCGAAGAGCTCGTAATGGTACACGGCGCCGGACAGGGCGTTGAGCGACAGCATCGTCCCGCCCACCACGTACATGTACATCTTCACATCGATGCGTTCATTGAAGAACGAGATCTCCTGCGCACGGCCGAACCACCATGCCAGGAACCGGTTCTTCACCTTGCCTTCCGGTTGGGTGAACACGGCGATCAGGGTGAAGATGATGGCGAAGACCGTGCCACCAGCCACGGCATAGACCGAGGACCGGTAGAACCAGTCGAGGGGCAGCCCGGTGAGTTCGAGCGCCCATACGACGATCGCGATCAAGAACACGAGCAGGCCGTTCAGCCGGTAGTTGCGGGGCTCGCCCGTCCCCAGGTTGACGACGTAGCCGGGGACCCACCTGCCGGGAAGCATGAGCTGGACCACGAAAAACACGGCGTAGACGATCAGTGGGGTGAAGAATCCCCAGATCGCTTCCGTCCGGGAAAGTTCGAAAAGGTGTTCGATACCCAGCCATTCGATCATGATCGAAATCCCCTTTCTGAAATGGTGTGTGGATGCTTTATGTTAGTCTGAACCATCCAGGAACGAAAGGGAAACGACGAATGAAACCCAACGAAAGACAATCGATGAGAGGTAAACCATGAACGCGTCAAACCAGCTGAGCGCCGGCGCGGCGATGATTGACATATCCCCACCCGAAGGGACGCACCTGGCGGGCAGCGGAGCCGGCGACCACCGTCCGACCCGGACCGTGCTGGACCCGCTCTATGCCAAGGCCATCGTATTCGAGGCGGCCGGGCGGCGCGTCTGCCTGGTGATTCTGGACCTTACCATCGTCACCGGCGACTACACAGACCGGATCCGCGCGGAAATCTGCGAGCAGACGGGCATTGAGCAGGACGCGATCATGGTCCAGGCGACGCAGACCCATTCCGCCCCGAGCCTCGGCTACTTCATGCTGGACCCTGAGTTTCCGCTGGAGACCACCGAAGAGACGGAGTACCTGCGCGGGGCCGAGCAAGCCTACGGCGACCAGGCCGCGACCGCTGCCGTGGAGGCCGCGGCCTTAGCTGCGGGAAGGCTGCAACCGGTGCGGATCGGGCTGGGCCGCGGCGTGTTGGGCGACCTGGCTTTCAACCGGCGCGGGGTACGCCGGGACGGCACCGTGTTCATGCCCAGGCCGATGGACCGTGAACAGCAGCCCTTCGGGATCTCGGAAGTATGCTACCTGGAAGGTCCGATAGATCCGGAGGTGGGCGTGTGCAGCGTTCAGGATATGAATGGAAAACCGCTGGCTTTTCTCCTGCACCACACCTGCCACCCGGTCAATGCGTACGGAAACCGGGAGACCTTCCTGGCCGCATCGGCGGATTGGCCCGGCGCCTGGTCTCGGGAGATGCAGCTAACCTTCGGCCCCGACGCGGTGCCGCTGGTCGTCAACGGGTGTTGCGGCAACATCAACCCCTGGCACCCCTACGACCCGGATTTCCAGCCGGACCACCGGCGGATGGGGCGCGAACTGTCCGGTTTGAGTGAGCGTATCGTGCGCAACCTGGCGTTCGATGGCAACTTCTCGGGCGAGGCCGCGCTGGATACCCGGATCGAATCGATCGGCTTGCCGTTTCGCAAGATACCCGAAGCGCGCCTGCGTGAGGTCGATGCGATCCTGACTGAGCATCCCCAGCCGCAGCGCGAAGCGGACGGGCAGGTGGACCCGCGCTGGTTCCGGGCGGCATCGACCCGCAGCGTCGAGTTGTGCAGGCAGCGGGACGGTGCGTTCAACTACGAGATCCAGGTCCTTCGCGTCGGCGACCTCGGTATAGTAGGCCTCCCCGGGGAACCCTTCGTGGAAGGGCAACTGGCGCTCAAACTGAACTCGCCGGCGCCCTACCTCTTTCCCGCCCATCTCACGTCGCACTATGTCGGCTACCTGCCGACGCGGGAGGCTTATCCCCGCGGTGGACACGAGGCCAACGAAGACGTCACCTACTGGGCCAAGCTCGCCCCCGGCTGCATGGAAACCGTGGTCGAGCGGGCGCGAGGTATGGTAGGGGAGCTATTTGGATAGCAGGAGCTTTTGGGATAGCAGGAACTATTTGGATAGCAGGAGCGCTGGACGACCGCACCGGCTCGCAAAATCGGATTACCGCGGGCCGTCCTCGACGTCCAGGATGTAGCGCGCCAGCGGGGACAGGCGCCGGGCAGTCTCGGGCCGCAGATACTCCCGTTGATTGGTCTGCTGCGGGTGTTCGCGGGCGATAAAGGCGCAGTGCAGGGCGCGTCGTGGGGCGTCGCTGCGGTTGACATAGGAACTGTGCCAGAGACTGCCGTTGAATACGGCCACTGAGCCGGCGCGGCCCGTCAGGTGTACCTGGTCGGGGTGGTCCGCCAGGCGATCGGCTACGTGGTCGGTAATCCGGCCCGGTATCCGGTGGCTGCCGGGCACGCAGCGTGTCGCTCCGTTGGTCCCGGTGAAATCGTCGAGCATCCACATGGAGTTGACGACGTGGTAGGGGCCGCCGGGCTCGGCGGGTTGGCCCCAATCGGCGTGCAGTATTTGCAGCCCGCTTCCCGGCAGCGGGTCGTGCCCGTTGAGCGAGTGCAGCTTGAAGGGCCGCTGCAGGACATGGTAGACCGCCGTCAAGAGCTCGGGATGCAGGTAGACCGCGTCGAATACCGATCCCTTGTTAATCAGATCGGCAAGCCGGCGTACCCCTTCCATCTGCGCTACCTCCTCGCCGGCCTTGTCGCCTTCGCGGTCATGAATCTCGTCGAAAGCGTGGCGCAATCCGGCGAGCCAGTCCGGCGGGATGATCTCCTCCAGTACAATGAAGCCGTCGGTGTCCAGCGCCTTGCGTTGTGCGGACGTCAGCGGCCGGGGTACGAATCCCCGTTTAAGTAGTTCATTGTCCAAAGTGGATCTTCCCGGGGCTTGATTCTCTGAGGTTGATTCCCGCATGTTGATTACGGATTGTCGTTACGCGAAGCCCGGCGTGCGGAGCGCGGTCCGAGCGTGCGGTCCGAGCGTGCGGCGCGAGCGGCCCGAGCGTGCGGACCGAGTGCGCTCAACAGGAATCGGGGGTGCTCCGGCCCTTCGCCAGGGTCCCGACCCACCGTTCCGACTGCTCCCACAGGCGTTTCGAGGCATCGGCGTCGAGGCTGTCCGCGCTCGGTTCGGCGACGTCGCAGCGCTCGTAGTATCTTCCCCCTTGCAGCGGACGCCGGCTCGCGCACATCACGATGGTCTGCGCCCCGGCTTTCGGGGACAGCAGGACCAGCGAGGCCAGCGCGGAACTGATACGATGGAGTGTTTTGCCGATCCAGCCATCAAACGCCTGCGGCAGGGTCAGGTTGGTCATTACGACACCCGGGTGTACGGCCACCCCGTGCAGGTTATGTGATTCGGCGAATCGTCTTTCGATTTCAAAAGCCATGTGATTCATCGCCAGTTTCGACTTTCCGTACGCGTTCCAGGAGTGGTACCGCGGCGTAACGCGGGGTGGCCTATCGCCGTGCGGCAAGTTGCGGCGCGGTAAATCACAATTCGGCCGGTCGCGGTGTGCAACCTCGTCGAACAGACCCGCGTTCCCAACCCGGTCGTGCAGGCCGGAGGACACGTTGACGACCCGTGCGTCGCCGCTTTCGAGTCCGGACCGTTGCAGGAGTGGCAGCAGCGCCCGGGTCAGGTGAAAGGCGCCGAGGTAGTTGGTCCGCCAGTGAACCTCTAAGCCGTCTTCGGTCAATGGCGCTTCCGTGCGCGGGGCCAGGGTCTTCTTGTGGATGCCCGCGTTGTTGACCAGCACATGAAGCCTACCCTGGTGTCTGTCGCGGTACCAGGCGGCGAAGGCGTTGACGCTTTCCGGGTCGGAGAGATCCAGCGCATGCGCCATGAGGTTGTCCGCGTCGGCGCCGCGCTTGCACAGGTCGTCTTTCAGCGCCGCTTCCATCAGGGACACGTCGCGGACCCGTGTCGCCACGACTATTGCACCCCAGCCCGCGAGGATCCTCGCGGTTTCGTACCCGAGCGAACCGGGCGATGCCCCGGTCACAATCACGTGGCGCCCCGCCAGATCGACCGGCACCGCCATCGGTTTGGGCAGGAACATCCGCACCAGGTGCTGGGCAGTTTTGATAACTGGATTGAACATATGCGGGTGCGGGCCGTGTCCTGGCGCCGGCGTGTCCGGTGCGGGCCGCCTACCGCGGTTCGCGCTTGACCACGTCCAGGTCCCAGTCCTTCCAGTAGTGCTTCACCGGATCGCCCTCATCCCAATGTTCGTAGACCTGGTCCCACGTCAACCAGTTCATGTGGGGCTGGAGGGAATCCTCCCGGACCGGGTGGCTTCTCGGCTGGTACCGGTAGTCGGACGACAGCCGGAGACGGTCCGCCGTCATGTTGTCGCGGCCCTGGTGAATCGTCAGGCTGTGGAGGATAATGACGTCCCCACAGGTATAGTCGCCACCGACCCAGGCGGAAGCGTCTTCGACGGGTACCTGCCGCCCGCCTGGTCCCACGCCTTCGGTCGTCTCCAGCATGCCGCTACGGTGGGATCCCCGGTTGACAGCGAGCCCGCCGAGTGCCTCGGGGCAGTCGCCGAGCGGGATCCAGGCCGTCCACGTCTCGTCTGAACCGCCGATGAAGTAGTTGTCCTGGTGAGGCGGGGTCGAGTGGGCGTTCGTGTCCGGGAACACGAGCCGGCAGATGTTCCGGCTGTGGGCCAGCACGGGTTCTCCGAATAGCACTTCGAGCATGTGGATTATCGCGGGGTCGAGGGCCAATGCGTGGAAGTCACGGATCCGCTGTACATCGTCGTAGAAAGCCTGCCAGCGCGGATCGTCGCCTTCAAACACGCTGATGCCGGGATTCGCGATACCGGCCGTCAGGTCCGAGCCCGGAGAGAGCCACCCATGTTCCCGGCACACGCCGAGTACCTGGCGCCGGACGTCCATCACGCGCGCTGGATCGAGCAGTCGCCGGAAGAAAAGACACCCGTGCTCCGCAGCGCGATGTCGCAGTTCGTCGGGGTGTCTCAGCAGGTCTGTCGCGTCTTCCAGGTCGTGGATCTGCTTCATGTCGACCATCGCCATAGGCTGTTCCTTTCACAGTATGACCTTGATGATCATCCTGAAATCACGTCGATAACCGTATCAATGTCTCAAGGTGGTATAATGCGTTATTCGGACGCGTCATGCCAGCGTTAAGTCGATGATGAGCGTAGCAAAGCGCTGTCTGTGGCGACGCGCTGCCGGAAGCGATGCGCTGCCAGCGAGCATGCGCTGCCAGCGACCATGCGCTACCTGGACCCACGGGACACCAGTGGTAACGCGCTACCGTTTGTCACGGGGCGCCCACTGCCTGGTCATCTCGCCCGAGTAAAGGGATTCCGGGCGAAAGATACGGTCGACGACCCGCTGCTCGATGCAATGGGCGGTCCAGCCGGCGACTCGTCCCACGGCGAACATGGGGGTGAAGAGGTCCGGGTGGAGACCCAGCCCCTTGAGGAGAAGGGCGGTATAGAACTCGACATTGGTCTGCAGGCGCCGGCCGGGCTTGTATTCTTCGAGGAGATCGAGGGCGGTTTTCTCGACGTGAACGGCCAGGGCGTACAGGTCGTCTTCACGGTCGAAAAATGCACGGGCTGCGCGCGACAGGACGTCGGCCCGCGGGTCGCGAACCCGGTAAACCGCGTGACCGAAGCCCATGAGGCGTTCACCCGATTCAAGTTTTGCACGAAGGTAGGACTCGGCGTTATCGGCGTCGCCGATCGATTCGAGCATGGAAATGACCGGTCCCGGCGCACCGCCGTGCAATGGACCCTTGAGCGCGCCGATCGCACCCGAAACGGCGGAGATGAAGTCTGAACGCGTGGAAACAATGACCCGCGCCGTGAAGGTGGAGGCGTTCATGCCGTGGTCGATCACCGTGTTGAGATAGGTCGTGAGCGCCCGTACCCGGTCGTCGCCGGGGGGTTCGCCGTGTAGCATGTACAGCAGATTGGCCACGTGGCCGAGACTGGCATCGGGTTCTACCGGTTCTTTGCTGTGCAGCAGGCGCCAGTAGGCCGCAACGATGTTCGGCAGACCGGCCACCATGGATCGGGCGTCCGTCGTGTCGTCGATGGAAGGAAGGGAGGCCGCGGCCATGCGTACCACATCGATGACCGAGCGGCGTTCCTTCGCCGCGCCGCACAGCAGATCGTGGGTAACACCGGGTAGCGGTCGGCTCGCGGCCAGTTCGCCCGTGAATCCATCCAGGGCGCCCGCGGTGGGCAGCCTCCCGTACCACAGGAGGTGGACCATCTCCTCGTAAGTCGCCCTTTCGGCGATCTCCTCGAGTGGATATCCCCCGATGACCAGAATGCCGGCTTCGCCATCGACATGACTAAGCCGGGTTTCCGCCGCTACGACGTCCTTGAGTCCAGGTGAGTAAGACATGATCACTCCCTTAACGTTTCAACCACCAGATCGCCCAGTTCCGTGGTGGATACCCGGTGTTGATCATCGGAATTCCAGATGTCCGCCGTTCTGTATCCTTTTTCGATCACTTCGCCGACCGTGCGTTCGATATCGTCGGCGCCATCCGGACATCCCAGGCTGTGCCGCAGCATCAGGGCGCCGCTCAGGATCATTGCGATGGGATTCGCGATGTTCTTGCCTTCGATGTCATTCGCGCTTCCGTGTATCGGCTCATACAGCGAGGTGCCGTTCAGCGAGATCTCCGCGGACGGGACCATTCCGATAGAACCGGCCAGGACGGCCGCCTCGTCGCCCAGGATATCGCCGAACATGTTGGGCATGATAATTACGTCGTACTCAGCGGGCCGCTGGATCAGGTTCATGGCGCCTGCGTCGACGATTTCATGCCGGGTATCGACATCGGGATATTCCGGGGCTACTTCATCGACGACATCGCGCCAGAGCCTGGAGGATTCCAGGGCGTTCCACTTCGACATCGAGGTCAGTCTGCCGCGCCTCTGTCGCGCCAGTTCGTATCCGTAACGGGCCAGCCTTTCGACCTGGAAATCGTAATACTCGATGGTGTCGACGGCTCTTCTGCCTCGGGGCGTGTCCTCTCTGAATTTAGGTTGTCCGTAATACGCGCCGCTGGATAGCTCGCGCAGTATGATGAAATCAACACCCCCGGATATGAGGTTGGATTTGACCGCGGACGCGCCTTCCAGCCCCGCATATAACCTGAATTGCCTCAGATTCGCGTAGACGGAAAGTTCCTGGCGTAATCGAATCAGGGCATGGTCTGCCCGGTCCTGCATGTCCAGGTGGTCCCATTTGGGGCCGCCTACCGCGCCGAACAGCACCGCGTCGCTACGCCTGCAAGCTTCCACGAGTTCATCGGACAGGGCGATACCCTGAGCATCGAGCAGCGCTCCCCCGACCAGGTGGTGGGAAAAAACGAGATCCAGCTGGTGCCGCTCCCCCACGGCCTTCAGTACCTTAACGGCCTCGTGGGTGATCTCAGGTCCGATCCCGTCTCCGGGCAGCACGGCGATGTAATTCAAGGCGTTTCTCCTTCATCATGCAGATGGCCCGTCCGTATGTAACAAAAAAGCGTTTTTATATATTGTCAATATTGATTAAAATATCAATCAACATATATTCTTGGGATGAGACATACCCCGGCGTGCCAGTAACCCACAGTGTGCCGCTTGCCGACAGCGGGCCGCTCGCCCAGGCGGCCATCAAAACGAGAGGATCTTCTCATGAACAGCAGAAGATATATGACATCCACCGAAGCGGCCTCCGCGCTGAATATCAGCCCGTCGACGCTCTATGCGTATGTTAGCCGCGGCATGATCCGGTCTGAAGCAAGCGGTGACGGCCGGCGGAAGCGGTTGTATCGCAGTGAGGACATTGAGCGGCTGAAGGCCCGCAAGAGAGCCCGTCGGAATCCGGGATGGGCGGTAAAACGGGCCCTGCACTCGGGAGATCCGATCCTGGAATCGGCGATCACGCTGATCACGGATGAACGGCTGTTCTACCGGGGGCGCGACGCGACGATCCTGGCGGCGAACGAATCGTTCGAACGCG
>JAPPBT010000097.1 GCA_026702745.1 Gemmatimonadota bacterium | reverse complement strand
AGGTCTCGTTGACAACTGTCACGAGGACATCTCGCATGACTCCGGTCGCGCTCCCCTTCTTCTCGTCCGACATGGACTCATGGTTCTCCCAGGCTTCCGGGATCATCATCATGAGGGCGTGGGGCAGCGACCGACCCGTGGAGACCAGCAGCTCCAGCGCGTTGTCGAACCCCGCCGTGTCGCTGGCGCCTTCGCGGATGATCGGGCTCAGCTTGGCCATGTCGTCGCCGAAAAGCGGGGATGCGAATAGCGCCTCCCGGGCGCGCATCCAGTTCTGGTTCCCCCGGATCGTGTTGATTTCGCCGTTGTGGCAGAGCAGCCGATAGGGATGGGCCAGGCGCCACGACCCCAGCGTGTTCGTGCTGTACCTGGAATGCACCAGCGCCAGGGACGTGACGATGGACTCGTCGGACAGGTCGCGGTAGAAGGAGTCCAGCTGGTCGGCCCGAAGCAGTCCCTTGTAGACGATGGTCTTGCTCGACAGGCTGGCGATGTAGAAGTCGTCGCGGTTGTCCTCGGGAAGCTTCGCGTCGACGGCGTTTTCGATGACCTTGCGGATGACGTACAGCTTGCGCTCGAAGCGGTCCTGATCGGAAACCTGTTCGCCGCTTCCGATGAAGAACTGGCGGATCAGCGGAGAAACCTGGGTCGCCAGTTCCCCGGCCTGACTGAAATCCACCGGCACGTCGCGCCATCCCAGGAACACCTGGTCTTCCTCCCAGACGGTCTTCTCGATCGCCCGCTCGCACCAGCGGCGGTGTTCGGCGCCCCTGGGCAGGAATACCATGCCCACGGCATACTGGCCCGCTTCCGGCAGGGAAATGCCGGATAGCCTGCATTGCCGCTTGAAGAAGTCATGGGGAAGCTGGAACAGCAGGCCCGCGCCGTCACCCGTGTGGGGATCGCAACCGCATGCGCCGCGATGCTCCAGGTTGACCAGTACGCGGATGGCGTTGCGTATGATGGCGTACGACTTCTCGCCGCTCAGATTCGCCACGACACCCACGCCGCACGCGTCGTGCTCATAAGCCGGATCGTAGAGACCCCGGGGTTTTTTCATATAAAAATCGCCCCTTTTTCGCATCCTTTCGGTTGCGAAAATCGAATATGGGAACGCGTTTTCCAGTTTCTCAATTCAAACCGGAGTACTGGAATACCGTTGATTCGCAATAACAGACACGGTTTCTTGAAGGAGGAAAAAGAGAGGATAGTCCGTTATTCGCACTTGTACCAAATTCCGGTTGAAACCCTGTATATAACCCGCGCGATCAACTAAGTAAAGTAGAAAATGCACTACATCACCGAGAAAATGACCGTGAGCATTCACTCTACCATCTCACGTTACTGCCTGTCCAGCAAGGCCTTTGATGGGTCCTGCCCATGAGCGTCCGCCCCCTCACCGACCTCGAACTGCGCGGCCGGCGCGTACTCCTACGCATGGATTACAACGTGCCGCTCGACGAAGCGGGCAACATCACCGACGATACGCGCATCCGGGCGTCGCTTCCTACGTTGCGGCATATCCTGGACCAGGGTGGCCGGGCCATCCTGATGACCCATCTGGGACGGCCGAAAGGAATTACGGAGAACCTGCGGGTACGGCCGGTGGCGGACCGGTTGTCCGAACACCTGGACCAATCGGTCGGCTACGTGCGGGAAACCGTCGGGCCGGTCGCGGAACGTGCCGCAGCAGACCTGGCGAACGGCGAATGCCTCCTGCTGGAGAACGTCCGGTTCAATGACGGGGAGACCCGGAACGATCTGGACTTCGCACGCGAACTGGCTGCGCTGGGGGAGGTCTTCGTGAACGACGCCTTCGGAACGGCCCACCGGGCCCATGCATCCACCGAGGGCGTTGCGCGGCTACTTCCCGAACGCGCGGCCGGTTTCCTCATGCAGAAGGAACTGGATTACCTATCGGGAGCGATTGAAAACCCGAAAGGGAAGCTGATCGTTGTTCTCGGTGGCGCCAAGGTGTCGGACAAGATCGAAGCGACGCGCCGGTTCATCGAGATCGCCGACGCCCTGATCATCGGGGGCGGCATGGCTTATACTTTTCTCGCCAGCCGGGGCGAGGCCATCGGAAGAAGCCTGTTAGAGGAGGATCGACTGGATTTCGCGGCCGAGATCCTTGAACGGGCGACCGACCTTGATAAACCCGTTTTGCTCCCGGTGGATCATGTGGTCGCCGACTCCATCGACGCCAGTGCGAATGCGCTGCAGGTCGACCAGATCCCTGACGGATCGATGGGCCTCGATATCGGACCGGAAACCCGGCGTCAGTTTGCCGAGGTCATAGGTGAAGTGGGTACCATCCTGTGGAACGGCCCCATGGGCGTCTTCGAGATCGAGGCATTCGCGGGGGGCACGCGGGAGGTCGCCCAGGCCATCGTGGAGGTAACCGGCCGGGGATCCGTGTCCATCATCGGGGGCGGCGATACGGCGGCGGCTGTCAACGCGCTCCGTCTCGCGGGGCGCATGAGCCACGTATCCACGGGTGGCGGTGCTTCGCTTGAGATGCTGGAGGGCAAGGTGCTGCCGGGCGTTAGCGTGCTGGAGGCGGGTTGACACGGCGGGTTGATTTAAGATATCATAACCTCCTGGCAACGTCTAGTGGCGGGTTATTTCGAACCATCCCTCTCATACATGGGGACAATGTCAATGATTGATAAAGACGCTTTCTCACTACGCATATTCTTTCCGTCAGGCGATCCTGAGGGATTGCGTTTCATCACGAAACCCCTATGGACAGGCCAGGGGATTGTATTTCCCCGGGCGATCTACGAGGATGTTCGCGAGTTGGATGAGCTGGAAAACACTGGTGTTTACATACTGTGGGAATACGTGCCGCAAGGATACTTGCCCAGAGTTTACATTGGTGAGAGCGACAGCCTGAAGACGCGTCTAAACCACCATAATAACAACAAGGATTTCTGGACCCACTGCGTGGTGTTTTTCAGCAAGGACAAGTTCCTCGACAAAGCAAACATCCGGTATCTGGAGGCACGATTGGTACGCTTGGCAGATGAAGCCAAACGTTGCGAATTGGCAGGCGTCGCAGTGCCCAAGGTTCCTACCCTTGATCAAGCTGATGAGGCCGACGCGGAGTCGTATCTTCGAGATATGCTGTTATGCCTGCCGGTGATGGGTATTCGTTTCTTTGAGAAACCGGACAAACCAAGTGACATCACCAACATCCTGCACCTGAGCGGGAAGGGCGTCGAAGCGAGAGGGTTCGAGGGATCAAGCGGGTTCACTGTGCTGGCGGGTTCTCAAGCCGTCAAGGAAACGGTGCCGACAATACCAGGACACCTCAAGGAATTAAGACATGATCTTCAAAAAAATGGGACGCTTGAAGAAAAGGACTCTTTCTTCGAATTCGGGCAAGACTATACGTTCGGTTCATCTTCCGCTGCCGCTGGGTTTGTTCTGGGAGGGGCTGTAAGTGGCCCTAAGGCATGGAAGAAAAAACGCTCGCGCTGATCCGCGATTGACAATCCTACCGGCCGATTCAGGCCACCGACAGCGAACAAGCAAACATCAGTTCCCTATAAAACTGATGCCCCCGAGGTTATCCGGAAACCGGCCGAAATGCTGGGGCATAACCTCGTAAGACCGCCAGGCACGTTGCCAGGCGTATCGCGGTGTGCCTATCCGGGCGGCGACCGGACCCGCAATGGATTCGATCGTCGTGGTGTTGCCGCGAAAATCGGTAACGCGGATGTCTATCTCACCCCGACTTCTAGGCTGATCGCTGGTCAGAACCAGCTGCAGGCTGCGGAACTGGGTGTACCGTTCGCCATAGATGCTTCCCCACAAGTCTACTTTGATACCATCGGGCGTGGTCTGCTGTGTGATTTTGATTTCCTCGGGCAGTGCGAGCACCTTGCAGCCCTCCAAGTCCGGGGAGATGAATTCCACGCTCGTAAGGTACTCGGCGTTTTTCGTCTCGATGGTGTATCGCCAGTTGTTGGGGCCGGCCGGCATGACCGTCACCGCGACCAGGTCCTTGGATTCCACCAGGGCTGGCTTGCGGGCGGCGCATCCGACTACGGTAAGCAGAACGAGAACCGCCATGACTGAAAGGGCGGAAGTGTGTTGGGTACCGGGAAGAGACATGTTGCACCTCCGGAATGTGACTCCTTGTAAACCTATATCGAATTTACTCTTATCCTCAATACCCCACCAGGTGAATCGGATGATTGGGGCGAGTTTCCCTCCGCCGCCTCCAGGTTCCGTTCACTTTCCCGCCCCGCCTCTTTCTTCTTCCTTCAAACGGTCCCCGGTCTGTTGACGTACGATGATCTCGGCCGCCGTGCGCTGGTCCATGTTCCGTAGTGCGTCGGTCGTACCCACGAAGAAAATGGTCGCGCTGCCGCCGCCACGGCGTGGGGAGCGTGCCAATCGAAAAAGCCCGTAGCAGATTACCAGGATTCCGCAAATGGCGAGTAGAGGGGCCAGGTGTGGCTGAATCAACAACAACAGATCGTTCGTAACCGTCTGGATCAAAATCAGCCGACCTTCCCGCGGTACGACCGCTTGTCATCCTCGTTAATTTCAAAGCGTGGCAGATACTGTACGTTAAATTCCAGCTTCTGAGCACTCACATTGGTTAGACGCTGTGGGGCACGGGAAGTTTCCGGTTTCGACCCCGATCGGGCTACCGATGAGCCACCGAAACTGTCCGCCCGATCAGGCCGCCGGCTTGCCCCGGCCCGCCGCGATCTTCCCGCGCCCCGGCCTGAAGTACGCCTGCAGGGCTTCCAGGAAACTTCGTGCAGCCTTTGAAAGATACCGTCCCTTGAGGTAGATCGCCCCCATTTTCTGGCGAGGACGGTTTCGGAAATCCCCGATCGTGACCTGCGCGAGTGTGCCGTTTTCCAGTTCCTCCTGGATGGCTATGGAAGGGACGATGGACAGCCCCGCCTCGATCCGCACGAAGTGCTTGATGACCTCTATGGAACTGAGCTCCATGGCGACGTCGAGCTGTACCCGTGACTTCTCGCACAGATCGTCGATCAGCCGCCGCGAGGCGCAGTGCTGGTCGAGCAGGATCAGCGGATACTGTTCCATGTCCTTGAGATGCACGGTCCGCCGTTTCGCCAGGGGATGGTCCGGCGGCGTGATCAGCACGTCGTGGCGGGAGAAAAGCGGGATCGCCTCGATCTCCCGGGGCAGGTAGGCCAGCGTAACCACGCCGAGATCCACCTCGCCGTCGACCACGGCCTGGATGGTCCGCAGCGACGTGGCATTCATCACGACGATGTCGATGCCGGGATAGCGGTCCTGGAAAGATTTGAGGATGGCCGGCAGGCGGTAGCAGCCCGTGGTGTCGGACGTGCAGAGCACGAGACGGCCGGCCTCGAGACGGTCCAGGTCTTCCAGTTCCTGCACGGCCTCTTTCATCAGCCCTTCCATCTCGCTCACGTACTTGAGCAGCACCTTGCCGGCCTCGGTGAGGGCGAGATGCCGGGTCGTCCGGTGGAAGAGCGGCTGGCCGATTTCGCCCTCGAGCTTGGCCACCTGGATGCTCACGGCGGACTGGGACCGGAAGAGGGCTTTTGCCGCCAGAGAAAAGCTTCCGTGACGGGCCACGGCATGAAAGGCGACGGCTTGATCGTAGGACAGGTTCATTTATTTATCCACGTAATAGCGCGTATTTAAATTATTAATTTGACTAATATATCTAAGCCGGTATTATGTCAAGGCAAAATCGGCGGAATGATGTATATTGATGGACTCGAATGCGCAGTCGCCTGTTGACACAGATATCAAGCCGTCGACTGGCGCGAAAATAGACCGGCAAACCTCGGATCACCGTACCGGGATTCCGAACGGGGAAAGGGTTCCTCAAACGGTTTCCCACGGAGGACATAAATGGCGCAGATTGCCTCTACCGTTTCTCACAGTCTTAAGGAATACCGACTTCTGCCACGCCTTACGCAGGCCGACGCGAACGCCCAGCTCGCGTCCCTGGAGACGCGCCTCTGCCGGCAGGGGGACGGCTACCTGGCGCTGCGCACGCCATTCCTGAGCGCAGCCATGCAGGCGGTCACCAGCGTGGAAATGGCCATCGCCATGGCCCAGCTGGGCGGCATGGGCGTGTTCGCCGTGAGCCAGACCATCGAGGAACAGTGCGGAAAGATCGACGCGGTGAAGCGGTTCAAGGCCGGGTTTCAGACCGATATCGTCACGCTGTCGCCGGAGCAGTCCATCGGTGAGGTGATCGGCATCATGAACGATACCGGCTACCACACCTTCCCGGTGACGGATACGGGCGTCTTCCACGGCAAGCTGGTGGGCGTGATCACGGACAAGGACTTCGACGAGCGGTACGATCATGGCCTGAGGGTGGGCGACCGCATGAAGACCGACGTGCAGACCGGCGCCGAGGAGGACGACCTGAAGACGGCGAACACGCGGATGATCGAGTACGGTCGCGGGTTCCTGCCCATGGTTTCCTCCGAAGGAACCCTGGTGTCGGTGGTGTTCAAGCGGGACCTCGACAAGCATATCCGCCATCCCCATTCCACGGAAGACGCCCAGAAGCGCCTGGTGGTCGGCGCCGCCGTATCGACCCATCCCGAAGACCGGGAACGGGTGGAGGCGCTGATCGAGCACCAGGCCGACGTGATCGTCATCGACGCCTCCGACGGCTATACCGAGTACCAGGGCGAGACCCTGAAATGGATCAAGTCCCACTACGACATCCCGGTAATCGCCGGGAACGTGGTGACGCGGGAGGGGTTCGACTACCTGGCCGCCAGCGGCGCGGACGCCGTCAAGATCGGCATGGGCATCGCATCGGGCTGCACGACGCAGATGGTAAAGGCCACCGGCCGCGGCCAGGCCACCTCCATCCAGGAAGTCTCCGCGGCCCGCGACGCGTGGGCGGAATCCACGGGCGACTATCTCCCCCTCGTGGCGGACGGCAGCATCCAGGGACCGGCGGACATGCTCGTCGCGCTGTCGCTGGGCGCCGATACGCTCATGATGGGCAATCTCCTGGCGCGGTTTACCGAAAGCCACGGCGAACTGGTCCGCAACGCGGCCGGGGACCTGGTCAAGGAATACTGGATGGAAGGCAGCCGGAAGGCCTTCAACAACCGCCGGTACGCACAGCTTGCCAGCACCTTCTTCGAGGAAGGCATCGTGGGACAGGTGCCCCACGCGGGTTCGGTCTACGACAAGCTGCCCATCGTCATGCAGATGCTCAAGTCGGGCATGGCCACGGCCGGTTGCGCCACCATCGAGGCGCTGCACCGGGACGCCGTCCTGGAACTGCAGTCCAACGTGTCCCTCGACGACAGCGGCGTGCACGACATGTCCGCCATCCAGTCCATCCAGGAGTTCGGGATCACCTGATAGATCACCTGAAAACAAGGCGCGATGAAAGTCGTTTTCTTCGATTTATTCGAAACGCTGATCACCGAAAAGACAAAAAGCGCATTCCAGTCGAGATCCCCGAACTACGTGAAGCTGCGTACCACGCGGGACCGGGTGGTGCAGTGGTGGGAGGATTTCGGCGAGCGTGTGATGACCGGCGAGTTTTCGGACTGCCTCGCCAAGTTCCTGCACATGCGGGATGAAGTCGGATCGCCGGTCTCGGACCGGGAACTCGGCGAAATCGCCCGGGAGTACGAACAGTGGAAGAGCCGGGTCATATCCGAAGTGGATCCCGGCGTGTTGGAGATGCTGGGCGAAGTCAGGGCCCTGGGGCTCCGCATCGGAATCATCAGCAACGCCATGCCCTGGGAAGCGCTGGCATGGAACGCCTGTCCGCTTCGGGATCACGTGGACGAGGTCGTTTTTTCCTGTGAAGTCGGACTGATGAAGCCGGACAGGAGGATCTACGATCTCGCCTGTGCGCGCATGGGTGTTCGGCCGTCCGATGCGTATTTCGTCGGAGATGGCGGCTTTGATGAACTGCGCGGTGCGGCAGCCGCCGGCATGAAGGCGATCCAGGCGGCCTGGTATCTGCGGCAGGAAGTGGCATGGCCCTGGGATCATCCCCTGCTCCGGGCCGAGTCGATGGAAAGCCTGCCGTCCAATTTAAATTAGTCCGTACGTGGCTGGTTGGCTGCGTCCAACTACGCGCCCTTCACCTGGTCTATCGCCAGACAATGCCATGACCATACCCCAGCTGAAACGCAAGCTGCGTCAGCTCAAGCAGACCGAGTGCCGGATCCGGTTCAGGACCCGTCCGCGGAAGGACCACCAGACGCTGGTCTGGGACGCCTTCTTCTCCACGCGGTCCGGGGACGACGACCGGGTCGTCTATACGCTGAACCGGCTGGCGAATATGAATCACGAGGAGATCAAGAAGGTCTACGAGGCCTTCTTCTACCGCGTTTACTTCCAGTACTTCAAGGAACACGGCCTGTCCATGGCCGACGCCTATGACCCGGGACTGCTGTCCCTCCTCGGCCTGCCGCCCTACGCGACACTCCATGACATCAAGCGGCGGTACCGGGAACTGGCCCAGGTCCACCACCCCGACCACGGCGGCGACCACGACGCCTTCATCGAGGTCGTGGACGCCTACGAGCGGCTGACGGACACGGGCCGTACTTGATCTTCCCGCGGAATCCCTCCATATTCCCGGTGTCCCGGTTTAACTGAATTCATGATTTCTGCAGGAGTTTTCCTCATGAAAACCGTACCCTGTCCCGTCTTACTCTTCGGGATGCTGATCCTTCTCCTTCTGCCCGCAACGGTCCTCGGCCAGTCCAACACCGACGCGCGTTACATCGTGGAGCACTATAATAAGATAGAACGATATGTGCCAACGCGCGACGGGGCCCGATTGTTCACTTCCATCTACGTACCGAAAGACGATGCACGGACCTATCCCATCCTGCTGCAGCGCACGCCCTACAGCGTGGCACCCTACGGGGCGGCGTACAGGACGCAGATCGGCCCGTCCATGCTGTTCGCCCGCGATGGGTACATCATCGTCTACCAGGACGTGCGCGGCCGCATGATGTCGGAAGGGGAATTCGAGGCCGTGCGTCCTCATAACCCGGACAAGGCATCGAACGCCGACATCGATGAGAGCACCGATACCTACGACACGGTCTCCTGGCTGCTTGAAAACGTGCCCAATCACAACGGCCGCGTGGGGGTATGGGGCATCTCGGCGCCGGGTTTCTACGCCACCCACGCCCTGATCGACGCCCATCCCGCCGTGAAGATCGTTTCGCCCCAGGCGCCGGTGACCGACTGGTGGATCGGCGACGACCGCCACCACAACGGCGCGTTCCAGCTGCAGGCGAGTTTCAGTTTCCTGTCCTTCTACGGCCAGCCCCGTCCCGCGCCCACGACCCGGCGGGCCACGGGATTCCGGGACTACGGTACGCCGGACGGCTACCAATGGTACCTCGATCTCGGTCCGCTGTCGAACATCAACGAGAAGTACCTGCACGGGGAGAACAAGATCTGGAACGCCATGATGGAGCATCCGGACTACGACGAGTTCTGGCAGGCCCGCACGCCGCTGCCCCACCTGAACGACGTGAAGCCGGCGGTGCTCGTGGTGGGCGGATTCTTCGACGCGCAGGACCTGTACGGCCCGCTGAAGACGTACGGCGCCGTGGAAAACAACAACCCGGGCATCGTGAACCACCTCGTCATGGGACCGTGGTGGCACGGAGGGTGGGCGCGGGGCAGCGGCCTGCGGTACCAGGACATCTATTTCGAACAGCCCACGGCGGCGCATTACCGGGAGGCCATCGAACTGCCGTTCTTCAACCACTACCTGAAGGACGGTCCCGATCCGCAGCTGCCTGAAGCCAGCATCTTCATCACGGGTTCGAACCGGTGGCACGCCTTCGACCACTGGCCGCCCGGGGAGGCGCGCGAAGCGAACCTCTACCTGGCGCCAGGCGGCGGCCTGTCCTTCGACCGGCCGATGGGCGCGGACGACTATGCCGAATACGTCAGCGATCCCGCGAAACCCGTACCCCACACCTCACAGGTCGTCATCAACCGGGACGACAGGTACCTCATCCAGGACCAGCGGTTCGCGTCAACACGGACCGACGTGCTGGTCTTCGAGTCCGATGTGCTGCAGGAGGACGTCACCGTGGCCGGCGATCTGTTCGCCAACCTGTACGTGACCACGACGGGGGAGGACGCGGATTTCATCGTCAAGCTGATCGACGTGTATCCCGATACGGCGAGCTACGTGGGCGAGAACCCCATGAACGTGAAGATGGGCGGGTTCCAGCTCATGGTGCGGGGGGAGGTCATGCGGGCGCGGTACCGGAACAGTTTCACCCATCCCGAGCCCATGCGGCCAGGCAGCGTCACGCGAATCGAATTCGACATGCAGGACGTCGCCCATACCTTCAAGGCGGGACACCGCATGATGGTCCAGGTGCAGAGCACGTGGTTCCCCATGGTGGACCGCAATCCCCAGACCTGGGTGCCGAGTATCTACGATGCAAAGGAAGAGGATTACCAGGCGGCCACGCACCGGGTGTACTTTTCCCGGAGTGCGTCTTCACACCTGAAGATGAAGCTGCTGGAGTGATGGGTCGCCGGGCCGGCGGCGTGGGGTGACGGCGAGAGGCTGCGGCGAGACTCGGTGCAGAATCTGCGGACCGGCGATGGACGCGCACCGACCGTCGCGGGCAGTAGATAAGCGCGCACCGTACTGCGCGGCCCGTCAGACGAAATTGAAGCCGTACCAGGGAAGCTGGAGGGGGAATACACGCTCCAGCGCAGATCGGATCGGTCCGGGAGGCACGGTCGCGACAGGGTCCGGATCGGGCGGCACCACGCCGAAGACGAGGGCGCCAAGGTCACTCGTCGCGATCGGATGGGTCTGGCCGCAGCTACGGAACGATACCGACGCTCCGGAAACATCCCACGCCAGCGTACCCCGACCCAGTACATCCGATACATAGTCCTCGAATACCTGCAGCAGACGTTCCGGTTGGAGAACGAGTACCGTGCCCGTGAATCCCTGGGGCGCCGCGGTCACGCCGTGGGGCCTTAGCAGGGAGGCCAGTTCGTTGTCTGACGCGGTGGTCACGATTTCTAGGCAATCCACCCCATAGCGGTCGTACAGGCAAGGCAACGCGCGCACAAGCGCTGATCGTGAACCCGCGATCTCGGCCAGCCGGGCCCTGCTCGCTTCGCCTTCCCGGTCGGGTCGGCGCTTCTGGATGCCCGCGTAAGCCACCGGGCGGCCTTCCTCGCGGATTACCACGGTCTCCCCGTCTCGGTCGCAGATCCACGCGGCATCAACCGCCATCCGGAAATCGGCGATCGATCGCACGTACCGGCTGGGCTCTTCCGCGTACAGCCGCGTCATTTCGTGCAGGTCCTCCGGAGCCGCCCGGCGAACATCCGAATTACCGGCGGCCGCGCTGCCACCCGCGGCCGCACCTTCACCCGCGGCCGCACCTTCACCCGCGGCCGTATCCTCACCGGCGGGCAGCGTGTCCCGGGGGACGGAGAAAAGGGCATACTGGCCGATGCGCTTCGCGCCGAGGCGGGTATACAATCCCCTTCCACCCGATATGGGCATGAGCACGGCGTCCTGTTCGACGGCTTTCCTGACCGCCTCCTCCATCAACCGCGTCGCCAGGCCCCGCCCCCGGTGCGATGCATAGGTCGCCACCGCGCCAATGCTCATCGTGGACATCCGGCACCCGAGCACAGAGATGTCCCGCGTCAACGCGCCCACGTGAGAGACCACGACGCCCTCATCGACCATCACGAAGAGTTGATCGAAGTTCTCCGAAGCGAACAAAAGGGGATACTGTTCCTCCATGCGTCCTGCGCCGTCGCCGCGGAAAACGGCATTGACCAGGGTGCAGAGCGAATCGAACTCCTGCGCCTTCAATCCCCTCGGGCCTTCCATCGTCTGACTCCTGTCGTCGTTACTCTTTAGGATTCCTGATTTGCAATGGGCGCCGTCGCAGCACTGTCCTGATTACGTCGCGGGCATTCGCAGGTCCGTCGCGGGTCCATCTCGCTTGAGGTCGGGACCTGGCCTGCCCTCGGCGCTTTGAAAACCGGTCCACGCTCTATATATTCCCGATAGAAAAGAGTGTCAAGCACGGGGCGGCATACAGTCACGACATATAGACGCGGTATACAGACCATGTTTATTTCCGAGATCTTTCATTCCATCCAGGGCGAAGGTCTGCTGACCGGCGTTCCCTCCGTCTTCATCCGCACCTCGGGGTGCAACCTGCGGTGCCGCTGGTGCGACACGCCATATACGTCGTGGTCGCCCGAAGGCGTCGAGCGTTCCGTAGACGAAATCTTGGCGGACATCTCCGGATTTCCCTCCCGTCACGCGGTGATCACGGGCGGCGAACCGCTCCTCATGAAGGAATTGCCCGAACTGACCGGGAAACTCGGCGACGCGGGATACCACGTGACTATCGAGACGGCCGGTACCGTGTATGCCGACCTGCGTTGCGACCTGGCCTCTCTCAGTCCCAAGCTGTCCAATTCCACGCCC